>CAMVJF010000080.1 GCA_947167725.1 uncultured Clostridia bacterium
ACCACCGGCTCCACGTCAGAAGAAGCCTGTTGCGGTCCGCTTCCCCGGTTTGGGTGAGAGCCGGGAAAGCTCCATATCCGCAGTCTCCTTCTTCCTTTCCGAAACGGGAGTCTCACGGGGGACTCCCGTTTCGGTTATGGAGGGTGGTTCGGATCGCTCCGGTGCGCCGGGGAGGACGCGCCCTCCCCCTGAAACTTTCAGCGGATCGGTTCAGACAAAACGGCTGTCGGAAAGCGCTGTAACCGGGCTTCTCCCGATCGACAATACATCTTGAAATTACTGTAAAACTGTTGTAATATAAAATGCAGCATTATAAATGATCGACCGCCTTGCTCCTGATTCCGACCTGTAAAAAGGAGGGCCCCTCATCAATCATCACGAAACAATCCGCCGCGCCGCCGCAAAGGCGACGGCCTTTTTCCTGACGATCTGCATGCTTGCCGGTCTCGGCACCTTCCCCGCTTACGCGGACGGTGCGGATCAGGATACTCCGCTCGTCGTGGACGGATCGCAGAACCCGGCGGAGACCGGAAAAATCACCGTCAGCGTCGTTGACGATGACGCCTGCGGCATTACCGTAACGACCGCTTCCGGCGTCGGTGCGGCGCAGCAGATCTCCACCGGCGACGTAAACGTTACGGTCGACGGCCAGGACAGCTACATACCGTTTTATAACGGCACCGGCATTGCCCTGAAGGAGGGCGCGAACGCGTCAAACAAAATCGAAACAGGCGACATCACCGTTTCGGTCACGGCCAACAACACGACGGCGGAAGCCTTCGGCATTGTTGCGGAAGCCAGTGCAGGCGGCCATCAGACCGCGATCAGCACGGGAAGCATCATGGTCACCGTAGACGCTGATGATTACAGCAACGCGGTCGGACTGGATCTATATAGCAGCAACACCGTTGCCGGGGACGGCAGCACCCTCGAAATCGCGGTGGACGGCGACATTACGGTGCATGACGAACTCACCACCGCGCAGGGCGTAAGGCTTTACAATGACAAGGGCACCGGCAACGCCGTGTCCATTACCGTAAACGGCGATATCACCGCTACCATGAGTACGGATGATCCTGGTGAACTTGCGGAAGGAATGTCTTTGGACACCGAGGGCACCGGCAACAGCACGTCCGTCGTCGTGGACGGGGACGTGACCGCCGACCGGAACGGACTCGGAATCCTTACCATGAGCGGCGGCAGCTCCGACGTCGTTGTCACCGGCACGATATCCGGCAAGTACGTCGGCGTCGCGTTTGACGGCGACGTCGATGCGGACAACACGTCGCTTACCACCTGGAAGATCGACTCGGAAGGAACGCTGGTAGACGATATGTTCGGCTCCATGAGCGGGGCGGAAATCGCAACGATCGCCCAAACCGTCATCCATTACATCGTCAAGCTGATACAGCCCGCGCAGGGCGATGTGCTCAAAGCCGTCGGGAATGACGGCGGCGAGCTCGCCACAAAAACATTTACGACCAAGGACGGCGAGCAGACGGTACTGACCGGGAATGAGGACGGAATCGTTCGTCTGACGCTCAGCGACGACCGGTACGAGATCGTTCGTGCGGAGAACGCCGACAGCGGCGTTTCGCTGGAGAAGGACGAGCACGGTTTCTTCTACCGGATCACCAGGGGCGGCGGCATTCTTCTTTCGGCGATCCTGCAGGAAAAGCAGGCTCCCGGGCCGGAACCCCAGCCCGGACCCAAGCCCCGGCCTTCCGGCAACGCCGGAATCCGGATCGTTTATGAACTGGACGGCGGCCTCTATCAGGACGACCCCGGCCCCATTATCCGTTCCTGCAGTCCCGGAGAACTCATCTATCTGCTGGACGCTCCGGAAAAAGACGGCTTTACGTTCGACGGCTGGCACCTGGAGGTTGAGCACAAAACTTACCCCGCGAATGCCGCTTTCCGCCCCCGGTCCTCTTTGACCTTCACCGCAATCTGGAAAGAAGCATAACCAGGCACAATCGAGTGGGAGGTGCTGCAGATGCCCGGCCCTCCTTACGAAATCGGACCCGCCTCCCATCGGGAGGCGGGTCCGATTGCAAATTCATAAAAATGGGAAACGGTTCCGCGCGATCTTCCGGCGGGACGACGACTATTCGCTCTGTCCGGCGCGGGTGACGAGCGCCTGCGCGCTCCCGACGATGGAAAAAATGCCTGAACCGGCGGGCAGGAAAAAGCTGTCGCCCTTGCGGCAGGACATGCTTTCCCCTCCGCAGCGCAGCTCGCCCTCTCCGTCCAGAACAAGGACGGAAACGAAGGATTCCCCGCCGCAGACGTCCTCGCGCGGGGCGTTCCATATATCCACCGTAAAATAGGGACACGCGGCAAGATGCCCGCCGAAATCACAGCGGGGCGGCTGCGCGTCGAGGCGCGTCACCTCCAGCGCCTGCGGGATATGCAGCGGCCGCGGCTTCCCGTCCGCGCCGGGGCGTCCGTAGTCGAACACGCGATAGGTGACGTTCGAGCTCTGCTGGATCTCCGCCAAAAGGATCCCGCGGCAGATGGCGTGGATCGTCCCGGCGGGGACAAAGACCGTCGTGCCGCTTTGCACCGGGATCTTCCGCAGGACCTCCGTGAGCGTCCCCTCCGCGATCCGGCGGCTGAACTCCTCTCTTGTGATCTCTCGGGAAAAGCCGCAGTACAGAAAGGCTCCCGGCTCCGCGGAAAGCACGTACCACATCTCTGTTTTTCCGTTCCGCTCTCCGTGGGCGCGGGCATAGGCGTCGTCGGGGTGGACCTGGACGGAGAGATCGCTTCGCGCGTCGATCAGCTTGATCAGGAGCGGAAGCTCCCGCATCTGCGCGTAGCGCGAACCGAGGACGCTCCCGCCCGTCCCTTCGATGTACTCCGGAAGGGTGCGGCCGGCGTATTCTCCGTTGGCGATCACGGAGGGGCCGTCCGGATGGCCCGAGAGCTCCCAGCTCTCCGCCATGCGCTCCATGCGCGGCGTTTTGCCGAACTCCTCCATGAGCCGCCGTCCGCCCCAGATATAGTCCTTGCAGACCGCTTTGAGTTTCAGGATCGGCATTGCTTCTCTCCTCCCGCAGGCTCGGCAGCCCCGCCGCAGCCGGATCAGATCTTCTTTCCGCTGAGATAAACGTCGATCCTCGTCAGATCCTCTTCGCAGACGACGAAGTCCGCCAGCTTGCCCGCCTCGATGGAGCCGACGCGATCGGCGCATTTCGCCTGACGGGCTGGATTGATCGTTGCCGAGAGGATCGCTTCTTCACGGGGGATCCCGAATTTCACACAGTTGCGCATGCTGGAATAAGCGCTGCAGACCGAGCCGGCGATCGTACCGTCGTCCAGTCGGCAGATTTCGTCCTTCAGCGTCACGGGCAGGCCCCCGGACTCATAGCGTCCGTCCGGCAGACCGCAGCAGGAGAGCGAATCGGAGATGATGCAGATGCGCCCCGGAAAGAGCTTGAAGGCCATGCGGACAGCGCTGGGAGAGACGTGCATGCCGTCGCAGATCAGCTCGGCATATACGCCACCGCTCTCCGAGGCGGCGCCGATCGGGCCGGGGCTGCGGTGGTGGATGCCGGGCATGGCGTTGAACAGGTGGGTCAGCTGGCTCGCGCCGCGCTCGATGGCCTCGCGTGCGGCGTTGTAGTCGGCCTCCGTATGGGCGATGGAAACGGTGAACTCCCCTGCGGCCTTCTCGATAAAGTCCGGCGCGCCCTCCAGCTCCGGCGCCACGCAGACAATCTTCAGCAGGCCGCCCGCCGCCCTCTGCAGACGCCGCACCGTCTCGTAATCGGGCTTGCGAAGGTAGTCGGGATTCTGCGCGCCGCGCTTGCCGTACGAAAAGAACGGCCCTTCCATATTGATGCCGATCAGCCGCGCGCAGCCCTTGGGACGACGCCTGGCAAACGCGCTCGCCTTCTCGTAGGCGCGCTCCAGCTTCTCCACCGGAAGGGTCATGGAGGCCGGGGTCACGGAGGTGACGCCGTTGGCGGCGTACCAGCGCATCATCGTCTCCAGCCCTTCTCCGTCGGAGAAGTCAAAGCCGCTGTTGCCGTGGGTATGAATATCGACGAGGCCGGGGATCACGCACTTCCCATTGAGGTCCGCGTCCGCTCTCTCCGACGTCTCGTCCCAGACGCGGACGAAGCGGCCGTCCTCCACGGCGAAGCTCCCCCGGCGGAAGCGCCCGTCCGGGCGGAAGATGATAGCATTGGTATAGATCATGGCCGAACCTCCGAATGTGTTCGAGTTTCAACGACAGTATTATACTAATAAATCTCCGGGATGACAATATATCCTGACAAACTCTTTGCGTCCGGCCTTTTCCGGTTGTTTACTCCCGGTGAAAGGCGTATCGTCCGGGTGCGTTTTCTTTCACTCCGATTCTTATGATCGGACGACGAGCGAGTCCCGGTGCAACTGATGCTCTTGACAGGTCGCGAGGATATGATAAACTGAAATACAGTCAGATTTCGGTCATTCGGCACGATCCAATCCAAAGGAGGAGAAAACGATGCTCCATTCATTCACGCGAAACCACAACGATCTTTCGACGGACGCGGGCTTTCAGTTCGAGTTTTACTGCGATTGCTGCGGCAACGGCTTCAAGAGCACCTTCCGGGAATCGACCACCTACGGCCAGCGTCAGAAATCCGAGCGCTTCGGACGGATGGCTTCCACCGTCGGGAACCTGCTCGGCGGGAAGGCCAACGATCTCGGCTGGGCATTGGAGCGGGGCAGCGACTTTTTGAGCAGCCGCTTCAGCGGGCAGTCCCCCGAATGGCGTCGGGAATATGAAAAGGCCTTCGACGATGCGCAGCAGGAGGTCCGGCCGCATTTCCGCAAGTGCCCGTCCTGCAACCGCTGGGTCTGCTCCGACTGCTGGAACGAGGACGAGGGGCTCTGCACCGAATGCGCCCCGCGCGAGGCCAGCTATGTCGCGCAGGCGCGCAGCCAGGCAATGCGGAGAAATATAGATGAAGCCGCTGAAGGGCAAGATCGAAACGCGTACGACCGTCTGCCCCAAATGCGGCAAACCCGCCGGCAGCGGAAAGTTCTGCAATTACTGCGGCGCGCCGCTCGGCACGCAGCGCTGTCCCAACTGCGGTGCGCAGGTCGCCCTCGGGCTGAAGTTCTGCGGCGAGTGCGGCTCTCCCATGCAGAAGAGCGGCAAATGCCCCAACTGCGGCTATGAGAACGAGCCCGGGATGAAGTTCTGCGGTGAGTGCGGCACAAAGCTGTAATGAAGTATTCGGCTTGTGCCTTCGGCCGCGAGCTCACGATCTCCCTTGAGAAAGAGGGCTGTCTGCTCGGCGAACGTTTCCTTGACTACGCGGACGTGGCGGCGCTTCGTCCGGTCAACCACCGCGTCCTGATCGACACGCTCGCCGGCGAACGTGTCGAGGTCTCCATGCTCGGATTCTCCTTTGACGGCTTTTGGGAGGAGCTTGCGGACCTATACGCGAAACGCAGCCTCGACTCGCTCTTCGTCGAGGAAGAGCAGCTCATGCTCTGCGAGGGCGAATACCGCGTCCCGGGCGAGAGCGGGCGCGGCCTGATCGCCCTGTACCCCGACGCGCTGTGCGTATTGCCGCAGACGGTGCGCGCCGTGCGCATCCCGCTGTGCTTTACCGGGCAGATCCGGCTCGACGGCTATCAGCTCACGCTGACGTCGCGCTCCGGGAGAGTCTGCACCGTCGGCAAAATGGGCTACGATACGATGCCCTTCGCCGAGCGTGCCATGCGCGCCGCCGAGACGGTAAAAAAGCAGCGGGCGAAGGCGCTTTCAACGCTCCGTCTCGCCGCACCCTTCACGGAGAAGGGGCTTTTCCGGACCGGGCGCAGCGAGCAGTACTGGAACGCCGCCTTCGGCCCCGGCGTCTGCGCGCTCGAGCTCTTCACCGGCGAGGACGCGGCGACTTACCTCTACCGCTTCTCCGAGCCGCGCGAGCTCTTTCTGCAGATGCTGGAGGAGGCGACGGAGGCGATGGGGACGCATCGCGAGATCATTTATCTGCCGCAGGAGCAGCTGGCGGAAAAGCCTCTTTACCGCATGGCGGTCGACCGCTCGGAGGCGGTGCGCTTTCTGCGCGAACGTTCCGACGGGCGGCTGATCCACGGCGCGCGGCACGCCGAGCGTCTGGCGGAATTCCTGCGGTCGTAAAGCTTCATATTAACAGCCTCCGGGAAGCGGATCCGCTTCCCGGAGGCTGTGTTCTTCTGTTCTTCTTTGTGTCTTACGCGAGGCCGGGCGGGCAGGGGCGGCCGGCCGCACGGCAATACGCGAAGTAAAGCTCCTCGGTCGCGAGCGCCATCTTCGTGACGGCAAAATCGCAGTCGTGCGGATAGATGTACCAGGTGTCCTCCAGCGTGTTGAGGTCCACGCAGTCGCCGTGTTTGCCGAGGTATTCATATTCGATATGGCAGGAATACAGGCTTGGGACCGGCTTGATCATCTCAAAGGGATCGCCGTCCACATCCGTGCCGCGCACGGTGAAGCCGTTCATATCGTGCACCATCGTTCCTTCACCGAGACGGATGAACTTCTTCGCGTTCGGAAGCGTGTCCACCGTGACCGGCAGGACGCCGCTCGAGTAGCGGCCCTCCTCGACCTCGCGGCGGACGTTCGCGCGCTCCCACTCGTACCAGTCCGGGATGTGGGAAAACTCGGTCGCGCCCTTGTCGGCGCTCAGCTCGCCGAGCTCGGACATGGTCCAGCTTTTGCCGCAGCTCTCGCAGAAGAGCTGCGTCCCCTTCGAGCGCATACGGTACTCCGTGCCGCAGTGCGGACATTGATAGAGCACCTTGTGCAGACCCTCCGCACGGCCCTCGTAGGGCGTGCAGATGCCGCGCTCCTTCTGCCAGGCAAAGTCGTCGTACTGAAAGGCCTCGACGATGCGGCGGTTGATCTCGTCGACGGACGCGGCCGCAAGCTCCTCGGGCGTGAAGAGCAGGCGGAACTCAGCCTCCGTGGGCCTGACGCCGCGGTCGTGCAGATTCCAGAAGGGAGAGTTGACATGGTGACCATGGCAGATGAGCGTCACGACCGGGACCTTGAGCAGCTTGCAGAGCTTGCCGAGCGAGGCGGGCAGCACGGCCGTCGTGCCGCAGAGGGAATAGCGCGCCTCCGGGTAGATCATGGCGACGTCGCCGTTTTCGATCACGGTCTTGAGCTGGCGGACGAGCGTGATGTCGCTGGTGAACTTGCGCTTGCAGATGCAGCCGACCCGGCGCAAAAGCTCCTCTCGTCCGATAAAGCCGTCGATCGCCACGACGTAGTTCGCCCGGTGGGGATAGATCGTCATCGTCGCGACCTTGAAGTCCAGAAAGGCGTTGTGATTGCAGAGCATCACATAGGGCGGCTCAAGGCCCTCGGTGCCGATGCGGCGGATG
>CAMVJF010000081.1 GCA_947167725.1 uncultured Clostridia bacterium
CGAACCCACGTATCCAGCTTGGAAGGCTGGTGTTCTACCATTGAACTACACCCGCGAGGGGTTCTATCCACATTCAGCCAAGAGATAATACCATAAGCGACGCGGCAATGTCAATCATTTTTCGGAAAAAATCTCGCGCCGAACGGGCAGACTTCCATTTGATGGAAGCCTCGCGCCCCGTTTATGGGTAAATACAACAAAATAATGATAAAATAATTATGCGATTTAGCAAATTATAGCGTTAAATTCAATTGACAAAGGGGGTGAGTGTCGGTATAATAAGAAAACGAAATACATACTCCAAGCGTTTCCCGCGTATGTATTCAAATAAAATAGGAGGAAATGTAATGAAAAGATTTCTCGCAATGCTTCTCGCAGTTGTGATGATCCTCGCCCTCGCCGCCTGCGGCCAGCCCGCCGCCCCGGCTCCGGCGCAGACCGAACCGACTGTTGAGAATCCCGTCAACGACGAGCCGTCCGAGCCGGGAAGACAGGAAGTTGATTCGTATAGCCTGCTTTATGCGTTCAACGTCACCACGCTGGATTATCTCTATGATAACCACAGCACCAACGGCGACTTCACCGCCAACTTCACCGAAGGTCTTCTGACTCAGGATCCCCACGGTGTTCTCGTTGCCGGTATGGCCACCGAGTGGGCTCCCAACGAGGATGCCTCCGAGTGGACCTTCACCATCCGTGACGACGCCGTCTGGTCCACCGCTTCCGGCGAAGTTTACGACGCCGTTACCGCGGAAGACTTCGTGACCGGTCTGAAGCATGCCGCCGACTCCAAGAGCCTGGTTCTCGGCCTTGTCAAGCCCCTGATCAAGGGTCTTGCCGAGTATGCGGACGGCACCGGCAGCTGGGAAGACGTCGGCATCAAGGCCGAGGGCAACAAGCTCACCTACACCCTCACCGGCCCCTGCGGCTACTTCGACGGTCTGACCACCTACAACGTCCTGCGTCCTCTGAACGCCGAGTTCCTGGAGTCCCAGGGTGAAAACTTCGGCGCTGTCGATCCGGCTTCCATCCTGTACAACGGCTGCTACATCCTGTCCTCCGTCGTTCCCGGCCAGGAAGTCAAGTTCGACGCCAACCCCAACTACTACGACAAGGATAACGTCCATGTCCAGCACGTCACCGTCACCTACACCGACGGCAAGGACCCGATGCAGAACTTCAACATGTTCGTGAACGGCGAAGTCACCACCACCGCCATCCAGCTCGGCCAGCCCGAGATGGTCGCGAAGGCCAACGAGCTCTTCCCGGACAATCAGTTCAAGGGCATGACCAACTCCACCTCTTTCTGGGGCGCCTTCAACTGGGACCGTCAGTCCTTCGCGCTCTGGACCAACCCCAACGTGAGCACCACCGCCAAGGAGACCGACGAGCAGAAGGCTGACGCCCATGCCGCCATTCTCAACAAGTACTTCCGTCTCGGCGTCTACGCCGCGTACTCCGAGAAGGCCTACTATGAAGTGGCTCTCGGCGAGATCGCGGAAGACAGAGCCAGAAACACCCTCACTCCGTACACCTTTGCCGCTCTGAGCACCGGCGAGTCCTACGGCTCCCTCGTGACGAAGTACATCGGCCAGGAGGAAGAGGCGTTCGCCGGCATCGACCTCAATGACGGCCAGGATGCCTGGTACAATCCTGAGAGAGCGGTCGCCTTCATGGAGAAGGCCAAGGCCGAGCTCGGCGACTCCGTCAAGACGTGGCCTGTCCACCTCGACATGGTCGAGAACGGCACGGACGAGCAGGCCAAGAACATGGCTCTTGCCATGCAGAAGTCCATCGAGGATGCGATCGGCGATTACGTCAAGATCGATCTCATCTTCCTTGACAACGACGAGCAGGTCAACGACGCGTTCTACACCAACGAGCGCGGCGAGGACAACTCCGTCGACCTCGCGTTCGCGGCCGGCTGGGGCCCGGACTACGGCGATCCCTACACCTATATCCACTGCTTCGATCCCGTTGACGGCGACATGATGCTCTACTCCGGCATCACTCCGCTGATCACCGAAGATACCGTCCGTCCCGAGTCCCAGACCGAGGCCCTCGCGGCGATCGGCCTGACCGAGATCAAGGAGCTCATGGACAAGGCCAACGCTTCCACCGGCGACGAGCGCATCGATCTCTTCGCTCAGGTCGAGGCAAAGCTGCTTGCCAACGGCATCCTCAGACCCTTCGCGACCAGAGGCGCCGGCCTCGGCGTTTCCAAGGTGAAGCCCTTCTCCGCCGGCTACGGCCTCTACGGTCAGGCTTCGACCAACATTGTTCCTTACTTCAAGTACATGGTCGTCTACGATCAGCCGATCACTGCCGACGAGTACTATGCTGCTAAGGAAGCCTGGCTTGCTGGCAATTAATTGGTTGCCCTGCACTCATAATGCAGGCTAAGTATTGAATCTCTGAGAGCTAGAAGATGCTTAGTCCTCTAGCTCTCAGTTTCTCTTGTTGGGAGTTGTTAAGATGAATAAGGGTTATATCCTTAGCAGGCTGATCCGATCAGCTGTTTCCATCATCCTAATAATGGCTATCGTCTTTGTTCTGGTATACACGCTCATCCCGCGCAACAGTATCTTTGCCGGCGACGACGGATACAGAAAGCTGGCGGCAAAGCCGGACGACAAGACGGATTACGTCTATAATATTTGGCAGAAGCAAGGGTATCTGACCTTCGTGCGGTCTGCGGATTATTTCCAGACCTTATACGACATGGATTCCCCGGAGATGGCTGCGGCCCTGCAGCCGGGGTCGGACGCCGCGGAGGAATTCAAGGCAAAATACGAAGCCCAGGGCTATACGGTCGAAACGTATACCAAGAGCGGGCGTTATTATGCCTATAAAGATGTTCCCATTATCAAGCACATTGCCATCTGGTTCGCGAATCTGATCATAATCGATACGCCCAGATCCGTTCAGGATGAAAACAACCCGGACCTCAAGCGCGGCCTCTCCTTCGGCAGAACCGAATCGGGCGGCCTTGCGCTGATCGGCAGCGGGACGACACATAAGTATTTGCTTTATACGGACAGCCACTTCCCGTGGCTCCATCAGAATATCATCAAGCTCAACTTCGGCGATTCCTACCCTACATATCAGGGCCTCAACGTGATGACCGTCCTGTTTCAGTCGCAGGGATCGGAAGTAAAAAGACCCGTCACCTATGAAACCGGCAAGGAAGGCGAGTCCGGTATCATCTTTGGCTCGCTCACCTATAAATTCAAGCTCGACCGTCTGGATCGGCAGAAGTTCGCCGACAATTATGCGACCTTCCAGACGGCGAAGAATCAGCCCTCCATGATCGGCACGTCCTTTATCATCGGCATCTTCGCACTGATTCTGTCCTACGGACTCGGACTCCCCATCGGCGTCCTGATGGCGAGACGCAAGGACAAGCTCGCCGACAAGCTGGGCATGGTCTACATTATTTTTATCATCGCGGTACCCTCGCTGGCCTATATCTATCTGTTCCGCTATCTGGCCACGAAGGCGTTCGCACTGCCGTCCGTGTTCACGACCTACGGCGCTTCGGACATCCGCTCGTGGATCCTTCCGACGATTTCGCTGGCACTTCCGTCTATCGCCGGCCTTATGCTCTGGACCAGACGCTACGTCGTGGACCAGATGAGCCAGGACTATGTCAAATTTGCCAAAGCAAAGGGCCTCAGCCAGAGAGAGATATTCAACGACCATATCTTCAAGAACGCCATCATCCCGATCGCCCAGGGCATCCCGGCTTCCCTGGCCGGATGCATTGCCGGCGCGATCATTACAGAGTCCATCTACGCCGTCGGCGGCATGGGCAAGATGCTGCCGAACGCGATCCAGCAATACAACAACACCATGGTCGTAGCGCTGGTGTTCCTCTTCTCTACGATCTCGGTGCTTTCGGTACTTGCGGGGGACATCATTCTGATCAAAATCGATCCGCGCATCTCCCTTGCGGAAAAGGCAGGTAGATCCTAATGGAAGAGAAGATTTTAGAAAACAGAGATGATCTCTTCGCGTTCGCGGAATTTGACGAACACGAGTCCGAGCATATCGCGGCGCCGCAGTACTCCTACTGGAAGTCGGTCTGGCGTACCTTTATCAAGAACAAGTTCACCGTCGCCGTTTCCATCCTGCTGCTGGTCCTGATCCTGTTCGCGCTGATCCAGCCTTCGATCTCCGGTTACTCTCCGCTGATCGCGCCGAATATCAACAACTCTGAAATGAGATTCCTGAAGCCGAGCGCGGAGCATATCTTCGGCACCGACAATGTCGGCAACGAGGTGTTCGACGTCGTTTGGGCGGGTGCCAGGAACTCGATCATCATCAGCTTTGTCTGCACGGGCATCAACATGATCCTCGGCATTCTCATCGGCGCCCTCTGGGGCTTTTCCAAGAAGATGGACAAATGGATGCTTGAGGTTTACAATGTCATCTCCAACGTGCCGTTCCTGCTGCTGGCGATGATCCTCTCCTATGTTCTCGGCGCCGGCATGGGAACGCTGATCTTCGTCATGTGTGTGACGGAATGGATCTTTGTCGCGTTCTTCATCCGCACACAGGTCATGATCATTCGCGACAGAGAGTACAACCTTGCATCCAAGTGCCTCGGAACGAGCACCTGGACCATGATCAAGAACAATATTCTGCCGTATCTGATCTCGGTCATCATGACCTATGTGGCGAGAATGATCCCGTCGCTGATCTCCTACGAGGTGTTTCTGTCGTACATGGGCCTCGGCCTCGGTGTTACCAAAGCTTCGCTCGGACGCATGATTTCGATTTACACGTCTTATATGAGCGGCTATCCGCATCTCTTCTGGATCCCGGTCACCGTGCTCGCCGTGCTTTCTATTTCCCTCTATATCGTCGGACAGAAGCTTGCCGACGCCGCCGATCCGCGCACGCATATGTGAGAGGGGGGGATTGGACAATGGACGAAAACAGAAACATCGTTATTTCCGCGAAGGACGTCGAGGTAAAATTCCGCGTCCGCGACAAGTTCCTGACGGCGATCCGCAACGTCTCGCTGGATCTCTACGAGGGCGAGACCTTCGCCATCGTCGGCGAGTCCGGCTCCGGCAAATCCGTCTTTACCAAGACCTTTACCGGCATGCTGGAGTCCAACGGTACGATCTCCAACGGCTCGATCATGTTCCACGGCAAGGATCTGACCAAGCTGAAGACTGACAAGGACTGGGAAGGCATCCGCGGCGCAAAGATCTCTACGATCTTTCAGGATCCGATGACTTCGCTCAACCCACTGCGCACCATCGGCTACCAGATCACCGAGGTCATTGAGAAGCACCAGAAGATCTCGAAGGAAGAGGCCAAAAAGCAGGCCATCGAGATGATGTACCGCGTCGGCATACCCGATGCGGCGAACCGCTTTGACGAGTACCCCTTCCAGTATTCCGGCGGCATGCGCCAGCGCATCGTTATCGCGATCGCGCTCTCCTGCCATCCGGAGATCCTGATCTGCGACGAGCCCACGACCGCGCTGGACGTGACGATCCAGGCGCAGATCATCGCGCTGATCCGCGACCTGCAGAAGGAATTGGGATTTACCACCCTGTATATTCCCCATGATCTGGGTGTCGTGGCCAATGTGGCCGACCGCGTCGGCGTCATGTACGGCGGACAGATCATCGAGTACGGCACGGTCGAGGAGATCTTTTTCGATCCCCGCCATCCCTATACCTGGGCGCTGCTGTCGTCTCTGCCTCAGCTCGGCGTGAAGGGAGAAGACCTGTTCTTTATCACCGGAACGCCGCCCTCTCTGTATAACAAGATTGACGGCGACGCCTTCGCGCCCCGCAACGAGCATGCGCTCAAGATCGACTTTGTGCAGGAGCCGCCTTTCTTCAAGGTGAGCGATACCCACTATGCAAAGACCTGGCTGCTCGACCCCCGCGCTCCGAAGCTGGAGAAGCCGGAGGTCATCCAGAATCTGCACGAGAAGATCGTGGCTATGACAGACAAGGGAGGTGCGTTCCATGTCGACTGAAGACAGAGAAGTGATCCTGTCCATCAAGCATGTGGACGTGACCTTCGAGACGGGACATAAAAAGAAGCTCCGCGCCGTCAAGGACGCGAACTTCGATATCTACAGGGGAGAGACCTTCGCGCTGGTCGGCGAGTCCGGCTCGGGCAAAACAACGCTCGGCCGTGCCATCATGCGCATCAACCCCTGCAGCGCAGGCGAGATCCTCTTTGAGGGCAAACGCATTTCCGGAAAGATTTCGCGCGAAGAGGACAAGAATGTCGTCAGAAATATTCAGATGATCTTCCAGGATCCCGCCGCCTCCCTCAACGAGCGCGCCACGATCGAATACTGTATTTCCGAAGGCCTGTATAATTTCCACCTCTATAAGGACGAGGCGGACAGGATCGCCAAGGTGGACCGCGCACTGGAGTCGGTCGGCCTTCTGCCCGAGCATAAGTCCCGCTACCCGCATGAGTTTTCCGGCGGCCAGCGTCAGCGCGTCGGCATCGCACGCGCCATGATCATGGATCCGAAGCTCATCGTCGCGGACGAGCCGATCTCCGCGCTGGACGTTTCGATACGCGCGCAGGTGCTCAACCTGATGAACAGGCTCAAGGCCGAGAGGAACCTGACCTATCTCTTTATCGCGCACGACCTGTCCGTCGTCCGCTTCATCGCGGACAGGATCGCGGTCATCCATCTCGGCGAGATCGTCGAGATCGCCGAATCCGAGACGCTGTTCAAGTATCCGATGCACCCTTACACCGTCTCCTTGCTGTCCACGGTCCCCATGCCGGACCCTCTCGTGGAAAAGTCGAGAAAGCACATCGTCTACGATCCCTCCCAGCTGGATCAGTCGGGAGAGGAACGCGAGATGCGAGAGCTGCGTCCGGGCCACTTTGTCTTCTGTACAAGCAGCGAGTATGCCAAGTACGAGGAGAAGATGAGCCGGATGGAACGCGAGCTCGGCTGAGGAGATAAACAAATAAAAGAAGATCAAACCGTTCCGGTTTGATCTTCTTTTTTGTCCGGGCGCGCCGCCCGTCACATGAAGCCGAAAGCAATGACCGCCGCGGCGAGCAGAAATACGAGCCCGAGGAAAAGAGGATAGTTGAAGGACTCTTTTCTTTTTTCTCGTGCTTCGGAAAGAAACTCGGTGATGCTCTTGTCCGGCTGCGCTTCCAGACCTCGCCTGGGGGAGAGGTGGCGGGAAAGGCTCTTTTTGCCGTGCTGTACGTAATAACTGCTGATATCAAAATCGCCGTGCAGGACCATGGAATAGATAATACCGAAAACCACAAGGAGAAGGGCGACGATGGTCATGGCGTTCGTAAAGAGCAGCAGGCGATCCTTCGGAGATCGGAAGAGCGTCGTGTAGGGAAAGAGTG
>CAMVJF010000082.1 GCA_947167725.1 uncultured Clostridia bacterium
GTCCTCCAGCTGCTCGGTGTAAGTGAAGGTCACGTTGTAGTTCTTGGCGATGTACTCCTCATAATAGGCGCGGAAGCCAAGGGCCTCTTCGCCGGAGACGTCAGCCACCAGAACACCGATCTTGATGGGCTTGTCGCTTGCAGCAGGTGCGTCATTGGAAGCCGCGGGAGCGGAGCTGGCGGGAGCGCTGCTGCCGCAGGCGGCCAGCGCGAGAACCATGACCAGCGCCAGGATCAGGGCAAGTGCTTTTTTCATGTTTTGTTCCTCCATTTTTCGTTTTAGTTGGTTTATTAAGTAAACGCTTGCGCGTGTGCTTACCTCGGAAGCATCTGGCTGCGGTAATTCAGCCCGGTGACATAGACAACCGCCAGGAAGAAGATCGCCGAGACGATCTGGCTTACGCCATAGCCCACGTTGGAGTCGATGAGCAGCTTCAAAATGTTGTTGAGCAGGATATAGCTGAAGCCGCCGACCAGCGCCGAGTAGATGCGGGAGCGGGGGCCGCCGGAGATGGGCATGCCGCCGAAGACGGTAGCCACCAGAATGTTCATACCGATGCTGCCAGCCGTGGTCGCCGTGACCGAGGGCGTATAGATCAGGGTCAAAAAGGCGCCGAGGCCAACGCCGACGCCCGCCATAACGAAGGCGATGATAGCGTATTTATTCACCTGGATGCCGGTGAGCTGGGCGCAGACGGGGTTGCCGCCAAGGAACTTCTGCCTGCGGCCGATCTTGGTAAAATCAAAGATGAAAAAGCAGATCAGCCAGAACACCGCCAGCACCGCGATCTTAAAGCCCATGTTGTCCAAGGGCTTGACCAGCGCCGAGGGGATGGAGATCCCGCCCAGCGCGCCTCCGTTGGTGGTTATGATCTGAGCCGCAATGGCCGAAAGCACACTCATCATGGCCACCGTCGTGACGAAGACGGGGATGTGAAACACCGAAGCCAGGACGGAGCTTAACAGCGAGCAGCCCACTGCTACAGCGAAGATTACCAGGATCATGAGTGCGAGGCTGTTTGTGGCGTTGTAAGTCATGACGCCCAGCGTCGCGGAAAAGAGCGTAGACGCGCCGAGGCTGATATCAAAGGAGCCCAGTGTGTAGATGAACACCGCGCCGGTGGCTACCACGGCCAAAACCACGCCCTCGTTGAAGACGATCTTTAGGTACATATCCAGACGATAGCCCTTGCTCTGTACGGTGATACACAGCACCGCAAAGAGAGCGGCCAAGGCGATGAATGGCAGGACGTCAATCAGGATCTGGCGGCGCTTATATTTCCGGAGGATGGCTTCGTTATCCATAAATCAATTCCTCCTTAAATCATGTACTGGATGATCTCCGCGTCGGAGAGAGATGCGCTGCGGGCAAACTCATGGGTGATCTTTCCGTCCTTCATGATGATGAGGCGGTCACACATGCCCATGAGCTCGGGCAGCTCCTCGGAGATCATGATGATGGATTTGCCCTCGTTTTTCAGCTCCGTCATCAGCTGGTACATGGCGCGCTTGACGCCGATGTCCACACCGCGGGTCGGGCAATCCAGGATCAGCACCTCGCTCCCCCTCCCGATCCACTTGCCGAAGACCACCTTCTGCTTGTTGCCGCCGGAGAGCTGGCTGACGGCCTGATCCCGGTCGGCACATTTGATGGAGAGGTCGGCGATCTGCTTGTCCACATAGGCCTTCTCGCGGGAAGAAAGCATCAGGAAATTGTTGACAGCGTACTGTTCCATGCCGGCGATCGCGATATTATCGCGAATGCTGGCCGAGAGGGAGAGGGATTCCACGTCCCGGTCCTTGGAGACGTAGCCGAAGTTTTTCTTCATGGCCACAGTCTCGCTGGTGATCTTCACGCCGTCCCCGGTGACTACTTCGCCGCTGTCGGGCCGGATGGCGCCGAAAAGGATCTTGCCCAGCGGATGCATCCCACAGTGGGAGAGGCCTCCGATGCCCACGATCTCGCCCTTGTGGATCGTGATACTCACATCCTGCAGCGCCTCGCCGAGGCTGATGTGTTCGGCCTTTACCGCGATCTCATCGAGGTGGGAGGGGGTGTAGTCGCTGCGGTAGTAGTCTCCCTGCAGCTCGCGTCCGATCATGCTGGTGCGGATGGCGTCGGCGTCGAATTCGTCATTGGTGAAGTGGCGAATGATCGCGCCGTCGCGCAGGACGGTCAGCGTATCGCAGACTTCCATGATCTCGTCCAGATCGTGAGAGATGAAAAGCACCGCTTTCCCCTCGTTCCGGAGCTTTTTCATCAGATCGTAGAGGATGCTGCGTCCCTCCTGCGAAAGTGCCGTGGTGGTCTCATCCACTACCAGAATCTCCGGAGCCTTCATGACCACCTTGGCGATCTCCACCAGCTTTCTGGTCTGGAAGTCCAGCGCACCCATGGGCGTCGCACCGGAGACGTTCTTCACACCAATGGCCTGCAGTGCCTCGTCCGCCTTGGCGTTCATGGCCTTGCGGTCAATCATGCCGAGCTTGCCCGGGAACTGCTTCATCTCGCCGAGAAAGAGGTTCTCGGCCACGGACACGCCCTGAATGGTGCCGCTCTCCTGCACGATCATGCCGATGCCCTTGGAGAGCGCGTCGATCATGCTGCTGGGGTTCCAGGCCTCGCCGTGATAGAGCATCTCGCCGCTGTCGGCCTTCTGCATGCCGGCCGCAATGGAGGAGATCGTGGACTTGCCGGAGCCGTTTTCTCCGATCAGCCCGCGGATCTCGCCGGGGAATACGTTCAGGTCCACATCGCCCAGCGCCACCGTGCTGGCGAAGGTTTTGCGGATGTGCTTCATTTCCAGGATGGGCGTTTTCATAGTCTCACCTCTGGAAATATTGTATTTTTTCGCGGCAAAACACGCCATAAATCCCTTATCGTGTTTTCCTCAAAAATTTTCCGCCTTTTGGATAAAAAAATGAGGGGCCGACCCACATCCCTGGTTTTGCCGGAAAACAGATTAAAAAGCAGAGGCTTTTGTGAAAAGCGGCAGAACTGAGCCACTTCCTTTTGGGGAAGTTGCCCAAAAAACCGGCCTGTTTTTTCATATTCTGTCCGTTGCAGATGGACAGCAAGAAAGATTTGAAATGGTTTTTGAGGGTTAAAACCTCAAATATTTAATTATTTAAACAAATATTCTTGGAATAACCTTTAATTTTTACGCTTCTTGTGTTATCCTGTCCATGAAGGAGCGTGAGGAACATGCCGCAGAACTATACCATCATCAGCTTTGACGAGGGTAGCCCTCTGCGCTGTACTATGCGGCGCCTCGGCGTGATTGAGACACATTTGCACGAGGTTTTTGAGCTGGATATGGTGCTGTCAGGCAGCTGCCAGGTGACGGCCGGCACGGAGACCTTTACGGCCGGGGCCGACGATCTGTTCTCCGTGGACGCCAGAGTACCGCATGCTTTCGTCGGCAAGGACTGCACACTGATCACTGTTCAGTTCGAACAGAGCTATTTCGAGCGCACGCTGCCGGAACCGAAGCATCCGGATTTCGTCTGCAACAGCGTCCTGCAGGGAAACAGCGCCGCCTTTGATGCGCTGCGCCGGCTGATCGCGCGGCTGGTGAAGAACAACGCCGAGCGGCGGCTGGGCTATGAGCTGCGTAACTGGTCGATGATCTATGAGATCATGGACGTGATGTATCAAAACTTTCGGGTGGAAGACTCGGAGGCGCGCAATCAGCGGGCGCATCGTTATGCTGCGCGTATGGCGGACATCAGCCGCATCATCGGAGAAAAATATCAGGAGGATCTGACGCTCAGCGAGCTTGCCGACCGCGTGCATCTCTCCGCGCCATATCTGTCCAAGTTTTTTGACAGGCAGTTCGGCGTGAGCTTTCTCGGCTATCTCACACGTGTGCGCCTCAACCATGCGGTGGAGGAGCTGCTGAAAACCGACGATACCATTGAGATTGTCTCGGCCAACGCGGGTTTTCCCAACAGTCACGCCTTCGTCCAGGCGTTTAAAAAAGAGTACGGCGTTCTGCCCAGCATCTATCGCCGACAGGCGCGCAAAAAACCCGCCAAGGAACCGACTGCCCTTCCGATCGAGCAGCATGATTACATGGCGGGGTTAAAGAAGTATCTGGACGCCTCCGCGGGGGAGCCGGCACAGCAGTCGATCTCCTGCAGAGCCGCGGTCAGCGCACAAAAACGCGTGTCCGCGCTGCGGCACAGTTGGCGGACAATGATCGGCGTGGCCAGCGCCTCCGCTATCCTCTCGGCCGATGTGCAGCAATTGCTGCGGCGCGTCCAGCAGGATGTCGGCTTTCGCTACATCAAATTCAACGGCATCCTCTCGGACGATATGCACGTCTGCTTTCAGGACGCCGAGGGGCAGATCACCTACAGCTTTGCCTATGTGGACAAGGTTTTTGACTTTTTGCTCTCGATCGGGCTGCGTCCTTTTGTGCAGCTGTCCTTTATGCCGGAGCTTTTGGCCAAAAACAGGCGGCGTCTCTTTGGGTATCTGGTGAGTGAGCCTGCCAGTCTCGACAAGTGGAGCGATCTGGTATCCGCGCTGATATGGCATCTGCAGGAACGCTATGGCCGGGAAGAACTGCGCCAGTGGTTTTTCTCCGTCTGGCACCAACCGGACACACCGTCCTTCATGTACGGCTTTTCCAGCGATGAGGCCTTTTACCAGTTCTACCGTGCAACATTCCGAGCCGTGAAAGGCTGCGACGAAGGACTATTTTTCGGCGCACCCTCCACATACTACCTGATGCAGCCAAACTATCGCAACTGGTACATCCCTTTTCTGCAGTGGTGTCGGGAGCAGAGCTGTACGCCGGATTATCTCAACTTCAGCTATTACGACCTGGTCTTCAACAAGAGCGAGGGCGGGCAGGCAGCCTTTGGCTTTGCCGAGTCCATGGCGTTGCGGGAAAACCCGGATGGTTTCAACGACTTTGTCACTCAGGTTCGCAGCGAGCGGCATCAGCTGAACGCGGACGCCATGCCGATCTTTCTCACCGAGTGGAACAACACCCCAAGCCAGCAGGATCTTCTCAATGATACCTGCTTCAAATCCTGCTATATCGTTAAGGGCATTTTGGAAAACTACGACCGACTGGACAGCTTCTCTTATTGGTCGCTCACTGACTGGATGGGAGAGGCCGTGCAGCCCAAAGAGATGTTCTTCGGCGGTCTGGGCCTGTTCACAGCAAACGGTGTCCCAAAGGCAAGTTATTATGCCTTCAAGCTGCTGCGACAGCTGGGAGATACGCTGCTGGGCCGGGGCAACGGCTGGTTCGTGACCCGGCAGGACGACCGTTTACGGATCCTCCTGTACAATTATCGGCATTTTTCTCACCTCTATGCCCAGGGTGAGCGATTCGATATGACCTTTACCGAGAGGTACACGCCCTTTTCTCCAGAGCAGATGCTGGATGTTCATCTGAGTATCCGTGATGTGGAGGCGGGCCGATACACGGTGACCGAGACGGTGATCAACCGATCCTCCGGAAGCGCCTTCGACCAGTGGGTCGCTATGGGCGCGGTGGAGCTGACAGAGCCAGGCGAGTTGGATACGCTTGCCTCCCGCTCCACGCCTGCAATCAACAAGTACACGCTCTCAACCGAAGGCGGCGCCCTTCGGCTCGACGCCATGCTGGATATGTTGGAAGTAAGACTGATTGAGATCAGGAAGAATTAACAATTGCTATTTCAAGCGAAAGCAGGGTCCGGGATGCTGTTGAAATAAACGAGCTCCCGGACTCAGTTTTTTGCTTAGCAGTCACTTGTTCTTATTTGCTTTCTCCCGCGCCTTTTCAATAGATTTCCGCTTTCGGAAATCCCTCTGATTCTTTGCATTCCGCGCTTTTTGGCATTTCGGCCGATCGCAGTACTGCTGATGCTTTGCATTACGATAGAAGAACAGACCGCAGTGGTGGCAGCAAATTAAAATACCATTCCAACACCGGTCATTGGAACCAAGAAATTCAAAGGAAGGATCTTCTGTAAGAAGCCGGGCGAACGTATACCAGGCAATGTCAAACACAGAATAAACGTCGGCAGCAAATACGATCTTGCCGGACTTGTGGTCAAGCTTAACACGCAAGCGGAAATCGAGGATACATGACAGCAGATCTTCTCGAAGCTCGTCGAAATCATCATACGGTTCTCTGAATCGGTCTGAAAATCGCTCATCCGGGTGCTTTTCGAAATATGCGCTTTCAAGCTGCATCTCCTTCAACAGATCTCCGCCAGCAGAACTGACGTCGATATCCGGATGCGCCAACTCGGGGCGCAGATATTTATCTAAAAATGGAAGCGTCTCAAAATGCCGCCCCTCATGCTGCATTTCAAAGGCAACGTCGTCATCACCAACCGCTATAGCATTCAGAGCAATGTAAAACCGCACGGCATCATAGAGATCTTCGAGCTCTTTCAAAAAATCGTGGAGAGAGAATCTCCCGTCCCGCTCAACCAGTTCAGCGTCAAAACCCGCAATGTCAAAACTCTCATCCGTCAAGCCGCGGTAGCCTTCCATGGTTTAACGATTACCCATGATTTAACGATAGAAAAGCACAACATGTAAGACAATGGCTGAAATTGTTCTCCAAACGCTACTACATGTTGTGCTTTTTCCTGTTCAATTGAAGCATCCATGCTTCAGAAGTGCCGCCGCGTCAAGCCTTTCCAGGCATAAAAAAACGAAACAGGAGGTCGATACATTGTATCAATCTCCTGTTTCTGATCTGGTGCCGGTGACCCGACTCGAACGGGCACGGTCTTGCGGCCAAGGGATTTTAAGTCCCTGGTGTCTACCATTCCACCACACCGGCATGTCTGCGGGAATTAATGTAACACCATCGCCGCTGCGCTGTCAAGGCGAGAAGGGGCAAAAAGGCTCCCCTCTGCGCGAGGGGAGCCTTTTGATCGCGGGGAAGGGGGATCATTCGACCTCGACCACGCCGTCCTCCTTGACGGTGACGGTCATGCCGGTCTGGACATATGCAAGGAACTCCTCGCCGAGCCCGTCGACGACGGGCATCGACGCGTCGGTCCACACGTCGCCGAGGATCGCGCCGGAGGCCGCCAGGGAGTCGATCGGCAGGGAGAAGAGCATGCAGGCGGGCTGCTTGCCCATCGCGCAGGCGGTATAGAGCACCATGCCGCCGGTCGTCGAGCCGATGGTCATCGGCAGGCACAGCGCCTTGCCGAGCATGGGCTTCTTATAAATATCGGGGTTGTTCTGGTCGCCGCATTTCACGG
>CAMVJF010000083.1 GCA_947167725.1 uncultured Clostridia bacterium
GCCGTACATCACGCCGTGGTCGGTGATCGCCACGGCGCTCTGGCCCAGCTCGCGGACGCGTTTTGCCAGCTCGTCCGTGCGGCAGGCGCCGTCAAGCAGGGAGTATTCGCTGTGGACGTGCAGATGAACAAAGCTCATATCTCTTCCTCCGTGATCGCCTGCGCCATGCTCATCAGCTTTTTCAGCCGGTGAGACAGACAGCTCTTCGTCACCTTCGGCCAGGACAGCTGCGCGAGGTCCGCGAGACTCGCCTCGGGGTTCGCGATGCGCAGCAGCGCCGCGTCCTTGAGTCCCTCGGGCAGCGCGTCGAGCCCGTAAGCCTTCCCCAGACGGTGGATCGCCTCGATCTGCTCCTGCGCGGCGGAGACGACCTTGTCGGCGTTGGCGCTGTCGCAGTTGATCTGGCGGGTGATGGTGTTGCGCATCTCCTTTTCCACCTTCGCGGTCATCACGCCCAGCGCCGTCGAGGACGCGCCGAGGGCCGTGAAGAAGTCCGCGATCGTGTCGGCCTGCTTGAAATACAGCAGGGTGTTGCCGCCGCGCTGCGTCTCGCGGGGTGTGAAGCCCAGCTCCAGCAGTACGGAATAGCTCTCGCGCCCGACCGCGCGATGCGGCGTCGCGAGCTCGAGATGGTAGCGCTTCTCCGGGTCGGTAACGCTTCCGCCCGCGAGGAAAGCCCCGCGGATGAAGGCGACGCGGTCGCACTCCTCCTCGATCACGCCGAAGTTGACGTGGTGGGACAGAGAGCCGTCCTTCTCCGCGCCGAAGGCGTCGAAGATGCGCGCGAGCTTGTCCCTGTCGCGGATGAGAAAGCTCTTCTTGCCGGCCGCGCCCTCCGGCGGGAGCGTGTCGAAGCTCAGGGAGAAGGCGCGGCGGAAGAGCTTCGGCAGGCGCGCGGCAAAGGCGTCGCTCGCGGTGATGATGCGGATCTCCGCGGCCGAAAAGGTGTTGCAGTATAGCAGAACGCCGTAGCACTCGGCGACGGCGCAGCATTTTTTGTCGATCTTCGCGCGGCAGAGCTCCGCCTTCGCATCCGATGAAAACGACATGACGATCGCTCCTTACTTGTCGATGTCGCGGTTGATGTTGACCGCGGGGACGCCCCTGGCCCGCAGATGGTCGTAGAGCGCCGCCGCGATGGCGACGCTGCGGTGCCGCCCGCCCGTGCATCCGATGGCCACGGTCAGCGCGAGCTTGCCCTCCTCGATATACAGCGGGAGCAGGAACTCGAGCATCGCCTCGAGCTGCTCGAGGAAGGTGCGCGTCTGCTGGAAGGAGAAGACGTACTCCTTCACCGGCAGGTCGAGCCCGCTCTTGTCGCGCAGCGCGTCCACATAGAAGGGGTTGGGCAGGAAGCGCGCGTCGAACACGAGGTCCGCCTCCGCCGGCAGGCCGTGCTTGTAGCCGAAGGACAGCACCGTCACCTCGATCTCGCGCTTGCGCTCGCCGCCGCAGAGCAGTTCGAACAGCCGGTTCTGCAGCTTGCCGAGCGTGAGGCCCGCGGTATTCACGACGAAGTCCGCCTTTTCCTTGATCGGGGCAAGCAGCTCCGTCTCGCGGCGGATCGCCTCCTCGACGCTGACGCCGCTCTGGGCGAGCGGGTGGGGGCGGCGGGATTCCTTATAGCGGCGGATCAGCGTGGGCACGTCGGCGTCCATATACAGGATGCGGCAGGTAATGTCGCTCGCGCGCAGCGTGTCGAGCGTCGAGAGCAGCTCGCCGAAGCCGTCCTTCTCGCGCACGTCGGTGACCAGGGCCACCTTCTCATAGCGGCCCTTCGTCGCCGCGCAGAACTCCGCAAAGCGCGGGATCAGCGCGACGGGCATGTTGTCCACGCAGTAGTAGTCCAGATCCTCCAGCACATCCGCGGCGCGGCTCTTGCCCGCGCCGGAGAGGCCGGTGATGATCAGAAATTCCATCTCTGTCTCTCTCCTTCTTCGCAAAAGGGGCCCGCGCCCCGGAACGGCGCTCTACTGCGCGGGCGCGTCGTCCTCCGCCGCAGAGACGAAGCTGACGCGGTTGCCGCGCACCGCCGGTCCGAAATCCTCCAGCCTGTAGTCCGGCGGGAGGAGGATGATCTCCGGCTCGAGCGCGACGCCCTTCTGCTCGTAGACCGTGCTGCGCACGTGCATCATCAGCTCGTAGACGTCATGGCTCGTCGCGCCGCCCGTGTTGACCACGAAGCCGGCGTGCTTCTCCGAGACCTGCGCGCCGCCGACGGTATAGCCCTTGAGACCGCACTCGTCGATGAGCGCGGCGGCGTAAAAGCCCTCCGGGCGCTTGAAGGCGCTGCCCGCGGAGGGCAGGTCCAGCGGCTGCTTGTCGCGGCGGCGCTCGTTGAGCTCGCGCATCTTCGCGGATATTGCCTCTCCGTCTCCCTTCGCGAGCTTGAACACGACGCTGAGGACCAGGCATCCGCCCATCTTTTTGAACAGGCTCGTGCGGTAGGAGAAGGCGCACTGCTCGTTGGACAGCTCGTAGAGCCGCTGGTCGGGGACGTAGAGGCACACGACGCTTTCGATCGCGTCCTTGAGCTCCCCGCCGTAGGCGCCGGCGTTCATGATCGCGCCTCCGCCGACGCTCCCCGGGATGCCGGAGGCGAACTCCAGCCCCGCGAGGCCGTTTTGCTGGGCGAAACTCGCGAGCTTCGAGAGCGAGACGCCCGCCTCGGCGTAGATCGCGTCCTCACCGAGCAGGAACATCCGCTGCAGTTTCTCGGTGCTGATGATGAACAGCTCCGGAAGCCCTTCGTCGGGGAAGAGGATGTTCGTGCCGTTGCCGAGCATCATCGGCGCGATGTGGTGCTCCTTGAGGATGCTGCACAGATGCGACAGCGAGCTCACATCCTCCGGCGCGGCGTAGGCGCGTACCGGCCCGCCGATCCTGAAGGAGCTGTGACGGCTCATGGGCTCGTTCTCGAGCAGCGTCATGCCGGGAAGCGTCTCGCGCACGGCCGCGATCGCCTTCTCAAGGTTCCTGCGGCAACGCTCGGGGTCTTCCGGCGCTTCGGTTTTGATCTCGTTCTTTTCGCGTTCGTCCATATCCTTGACTCCCATCAGCAGCTTACTTGATCGCGTCCGTTCAGAACGCGCCCGCGTCGATCGCGGAATCGTGCTCGGCCGCGAGCGCGGCCGCCGCGTTGTAGCCCAGCTTTTTCTGGCGGTTGTTCATCGCGGCGAGTTCCAGGATCACGGCCAGGTTGCGTCCCGGGCGGACCGGGATGGTCACCCGCGGGATCTGCACGCCGAGGATCTCCTCCCACTCGTCCGTGAGACCGAGCCGGTCGTAGGCCTTGCCCTCTTCCCAGGGCTCGAGATGCACGACGAGGTCGATGCCGCTCTCGGGCTTGACGGCGCCGATGCCGTAGATCCGGCGCACGTTGACCACGCCGATGCCGCGCAGCTCCATGTAGTAGCGGATCATCGGCGGCGCGTCGCCGACGAGGCGGTCCCTGCCGACCTTGCGGATCTCCACGGCGTCGTCGGCGATCAGCCGGTGGCCGCGCTTGATGAGCTCGAGCGCGGTCTCGCTCTTGCCGATGCCGCTGTCGCCGGTGAGCAGCACGCCCTCGCCGTAGATCTCGACGAGCACGCCGTGCGAGGTCAGCCGCGGGGCGAGATGGCTGCGCAGCGAGGAGATGACGCCGGCCTGGAACTCGCTGGTGTCCTCGGCGGTGATAAAGACGTTGCGGTCGTAGCGCTCGGCCATCTCCATACATTCGGGGAAGGGCTGCATGCCGTGGCAGATGACGAGCGCGGCGATATCGTACTGCATGAAGCGTTCGAGCGCAGCGAGGCGCTCTTCATGGGTGAGCGTGTCGAGATAGGTGCTCTCAACGCGGCCGATGATCTGGATGCGGTGGGGGTCGAAGTAGTTGTAAAAGCCGGTGAGCTGCATCGCGGGGCGGTTGACGTCGTAGGTGACGATCTTCGCCGTCTCGTAGTCCTTCGAGCGGTGCAGGATCCCGAGATTATGCTCCTCGACGATGGTTTTGAGCAGGACCGAATACTTGCTTCTCATAAGCGGCCTCCTTGTTTGTTTTCGGGCGCTTTCCACTATTATATATTTTACTCAACTTCACCGCTTTTGGCAACGTTTTTTACACGCATCCGGGTGTTTTCCTTCCGATCCCGCGGCCGCCCCCATATCTTGTGGTCGGCGCGGCGCGCGGCAACGAATTGTGCCGGGCGGAAAAATGCCTTGAAATCGGCGAAAATTTTTCTTGCAATTGCCGTTCCGGTCTGCTATTATGTAAAAGCTGTTTTAGCAGCCAACACAAGCAAGGAGGTGCTTCAAACATGGCGAAATGTCAGTTCTGCGACAAGGGCGTTACCTTCGGCATCAAGGTCAGCCACTCGCACAGACGGACCAACCGCAGCTGGAAGCCGAACGTGAAGCGCGTCAAGGCCATCGTGGACGGAACGCCTCAGCACGTCTATGTCTGCACTCGCTGCCTGCGCAGCGGCAAGGTCACCCGCGCTGTGTAATTCAACATTACCCGAAACAAAGCCTGTCTGCATCCAAGACGGGCTTTTTTCGGTATTATAAGGACGGACGGCGCGCGGATCCACCTGCGCCGCCTGCGAAAACGCAAAAATAGAACGACGGAGGGCTCAGCCATGAAACTGCTTGAAGAACGCATCCTGCGCGACGGACGGGTGCTGCCCGGCGGCATCCTGAAGGTCGACAATTTTCTCAACCACCAGATCGACACGACCCTGCTTTATGAAATGGCGAAGGAGTTTTCCCGTCTCTTCGGCGGCGAGGGCGTGACGAAGGTCCTCACGATCGAGGCCAGCGGCATCGCCATCGCGGCCATGACCGGCTACGTCCTCGGCTGCCCGATGGTCTTCGCCAAAAAGAGCCGGACGAAGAACCTCTCCGACCGCGTGTGGTCCGCCGAGGTCGAGTCCTTCACCCACGGCAACACCAACACCGTCCTCGTCTCGAAGGAATATCTCCGTCCTGGCGACCGGGTGCTGATCGTGGACGACTTCCTCGCCACGGGCGCGGCGCTCATCGGGCTCAAGGCGCTCTGCGAGCAGGCGGGCGCGGCGGTCGTCGGCGCCGGGATCGCCATCGAAAAGGTCTTTCAGGGCGGCGGCGAGGCGCTGCGCGCGGCGGGTCTTCGGGTCGAATCGCTGGCCAGGATCGCCTCGATGAGCGACGAGGGGCTGACGTTTTGCCAATGATTTCCTTAAAATCCTTAAACCATTGTGGCGCAAGGATTCCGGGATTTTACCGCATTAAAGCGCGTTTGTCGAAAATACACAAAACCCGGCGGGTCATTCTGTGCAATTCTGCGAAATGCCACAGTTGACTTTTGCCGGGTTTGCTGTTATGTTGGTAGCGTAAAACCGAATACCGCTTTCGATATATAGCAAATGATATGGATTTGAAGTTTCTACCCGGACGCCGTAAATGACCGGACTATCGAAAACCCATCGGAGACGCAGTGTTTTTCCTACTGCGCCTTCGGATCTGTTTTTCGCATTGTCTTTGTCGTCTCCGGCAAGGCAGTGCGTTTTTGCTTCTATGGCTTGCGGTACTCGGAAAAAAGAAAAGGAGAACTTTTATGAAAAAGATCATCGCTCTGCTCCTCGCGCTCGTGATGGTGTTCGCGCTCGCCGCCTGCGGCAAGAAGACCGAGGCCGCTCCCGAGCCCACCTTCGAGTTCGACAACGACTCCACCCCCTTCGACGTCAGCACGCTGACGGCCGATGAGGTCGCCAAGATCAAGGTCGGCTTCATCTTCCTGCACGACGAGAACTCCACTTACGACCTCAACTTCATGAACGCCGCGCGCGAGGCCTGCGAGGGCCTGGGCATGGTCGAGGGCCAGGATTTCTTCCTCAAGACCGGCATCCCCGAGGGCCAGGAGTGCTATGACGCCGCCGCCGAGCTCGTCGACGCCGGCTGCAACATCATCTTCGCCGACTCCTTCGGTCATGAGTCCTTCATGATCCAGGCCGCCAAGGAGTTCCCGGAGGTCCAGTTCTGCCACGCCACCGGCACCCAGGCCCACTCCGCGGGTCTGTCCAACTTCCACAACGCTTTCGCCACCATCTTTGAGGGCCGTTTCCTGGGCGGCGTCGCCGCGGGCATGAAGCTCAACCAGATGATCGAGGAAGGCAAGATCACCGCCGACCAGGCCAAGATCGGCTACATCGGCGCCTACCCCTACGCGGAAGTCAAGTCCGGCTACACCGCCTTCTTCCTCGGCGCCCGCTATGTCTGCCCCAGCGCCACGATGGAAGTGACCTTCACCAACTCCTGGTACGATCCGACCCTGGAGAAGGAAGGCGCCATCAAGCTGATCAACAACAACTGCGTCCTGATCTCCGAGCATGCCGACTCCATGGGCGCTCCCACCGAGTGCGAAGCCAACAACATCCCCTTCGTGTTCTACAACGGCTCTGCCGAGGCTGACTGCCCCAACACCTTCATCATCGCTTCCCGCATCAACTGGGTCACCTTCATGCAGGTCATGATCGGCCGCGTCGCCAAGGGCGAGACCCTCAACGCCGACTGGACCGGCAACCTGGCCAACGGCGCCGTCGAGATGACCGCGCTCAACGAGAACGTCGCCGCCCCCGGCACCGCCGAGAAGCTTGAGGAAGTTAAGGCCGGCCTGATCAACGGCAGCATCAAGGTCTTCGATACCAAGACCTGGACGGTCGACGGCAAGGAGTACAGCTCCTACAACGCCGACGTCAACGACCTCGGCACCTTCACCCCGGACACCGAGTCCATCGTGAACGGCGAGTTTGCCGAATCCGTGTTCCGTTCCGCTCCGACCTTCGATATCGACATCGACGGCATCACCATCATCGACAAGTAAATCCTTTCTTCGGGAAGTCCCGGACCTTTCCGGGACTTCCCTGTTTCACATCGCAAGGCTCGCTTTTTGCCGCAGGATATGCTGCAAAGAGCAGCGTGGGGGCAGCAGTCCCTGCGTTGCTCTTTACAGCATATCGGCATTTTCAAGAAGGAGGTCTGACATTGGACAACAAGACTCCCGCCGTCAAAATGCGCAACATCACCAAGCGTTTCGGCCCTGTCGTGGCCAACGACAAGGTCTGGCTTGACATCTACCGCGGCGAGATCCTGGCGCTGCTCGGCGAGAACGGCAGCGGCAAGACCACGCTGATGAACATGCTCTCCGGCATCTACT
>CAMVJF010000084.1 GCA_947167725.1 uncultured Clostridia bacterium
CCCGCCCCCTGCCCCCCCCGGCGGCCCCGGGGCCGACCCGCTTGGGGTCTCCCGGCCCCACCCCGTTCACGGCGGGGCCGGGCCGCGGATCGACGCGCCGGAGGATGCGCTGCGCGCGCTGGAAGGCATCGACTTTCTCCGGGAGCTGAGCATCACACCCGAGCGCGTCAGCTTCCGCTTCCGCGACGGGCAGATCCGCGCCTGGCTGCGCGACGTGGGCAGCGTGCTCGAGACTTACGGCTACAAGGCTTGCCTGGACGCGGGCATCTTCGACGACGTGCGTCTGAGCGTGATCGTCGACTGGGAAGGGGAGAACAGCAGCAACTCCGTCAGCAACGAACTGGACGTCATGTGCTGCCGCGGCGTGGTGCCGCTCTTTATCAGCTGCAAGACCTGCGACGTCAAGACCGAGGCGCTCAACGAGCTGGCCGTGCTGCGCGACCGCTTCGGCGGCGAGATGGCGCGCGCCGCCATCGTCACGGCCGACCGCGGCAACGCCCGCATGCGGAATCGCGCCGCGGAACTGAACATCCAGGTGATCGAACTGAGCGATCTCGCCGCGGACAGGCTGCAGCGGCGACTGAGAGGCTGCATGGGGCTCTGAGCCCGGCTGAACAGAAGAGGACCGTCCTTTCGGACGGTCCTCTTCTGTTATTCGGCCGCGGCACGCAGCGGATGGGGGGCGATCGACGGCCGGCTCTCAGTCGATCCGGTCGCCGTTTCCGTATACTTCGCAGAAGCGCGCGGCAAAGGAGGGCTCCTGGCCGCGGACGTAAAGATGGGAGGTGTCGCCGACGGAGGAGGCCCGGAAGGACGCGATCCCCGGCCGCCGCTCCTCGGTGTAGATTGTCGTCACGGAGCTCGGCGCCATGGAAAGACCGTGCCACAGCACCATGGGCGAAACGTTCATCAGGCGGCTCATCAGGACGCAGGAGACGCCGAAATGACAGAAAAAGGCCAGCGTTTCGCTTCCGGCGCGTTCGACGCGGTAGCACAGCCCGTCGCGGACGTAGCCGTGTCCGGCGAGGAGCCGCTCAAACTCGGCGATCACCCGGTCATAGGCGCTCTTCAGATCCATCTCCGCAAAGACCTCGTGCTCGAACCAGCGCTCGCGGTCCAGCAGGATCGGATCCTTCAGCCAGTCCTGCGGAAGCCAGTCCCAGGGTACATAGCTGAGCTCGCCCCCTCTGTCGGGGCGATGGACGCGAATGGAAAACTCCCGAAGCCAATCGCACGCGGCCGCGGTCCGCCCCGCCTTTTCCAACGTCGGCCGCGCGGTTTCCACAGCCCGCCCCATTGTGGAGACATAGTACTCAGCAATATCCATCGGAGCGATGCGATCGGCCAAAAGCTCCGCCTCTCGCCGCCCCGTCGGCGTCAGGCCGTCCGCGATGTAGTCCGGATCGCCGTGACGGATCAAAAGAAGCCTCACTGCAGCTTCGCCTCCTGCGTTTCAGATCATGGTGTGACAATTATACTATACGCCGCGCGCTTACGCCAGTACCTGCGGACAGCCAGCGGGAAAAATCAGCGGATAACGCAAAAATAACAGTGCGCCGGGATCTCGTCGATACCGGCGCAGCTGCCCGTCGATGCAAAGGAAGATCCGCTTCCGCGGGCGACGGCCGCGCGTTCGGTCAGAACGAATAATCCCACAGATTCAGGACTTCGCCCGTCCGCGTTTCCTCGGCCGTGATCCCGGGGACGAACTCCGTGACGAAGGTTTCTCCCGAAAACGGGTCGATATGGTAACGGATCTGCGCGCCCGTATACGAACGGTACAGAACGACGATCTCCCGCTCGCCGCGGGACGAGATTTCCCAATAGACAGGGTATTCGCCGCTCTTTTCGACGCGCGCCAGGCCGGGGTCGCTGATATGGCAGCAGTGTTTTACGGCGGAAAGCGCCCGCTCGTCCGAGATCTGTTTTTCTCCCCGGACGGGGAGGGGCGAGAACGTATCCATCATATAGCGGAAGCGTCTGCCAAAGCCCTCGGAGGCCTCAATGGCGTAGTGCGCCGAGGCGATGCGGCAGCCGTCGGCGGCCGGGATGATATACACCATCTGCAGCTGATCCGGCATGCTCTTTCCGCCGACATCCGCGGAAGCGTCGATCCGTATGCAGCCGCCCGCACGCTCGAGCCGGAACGAATCGTCCCTGCTGATCTCATAGGTGTTCGACAGAAGCGCGCCGATGGCAGCGGCGACGGCGTCGGCATCCTTCGCGCTGTAGGTCACCTCGAGATAGTTTTCGGGGTTTTCGGGGTCGTCCCAGCAAGAGAGGAAGCATTCGCGCTCCGCGCCGCCGCGCCGTTCGAAGGACTCATAATCGTAGTCTATCTCAAAACCGAGACTCTCGTTCCGGGCGTGCTCGTACCGGACGGCCTCCTCCATGCCCTCGAGGAGGATGATCTCCTCGAAGCGCTCGCCGTCCTGCCGCCCGTGCTCGGCCGCGGCGGCCGAAGCTTCTGCAGACCCGGCTGCATGGACAGGATCGGCAGCCGAAACCGTGTCGGCGGACTTCGGCACGGCATTGCTCATGCTGCGGCCGACGATGATCACCGCCAGCAGGACCAGCAGCAATAGCACGGCGATGATTACAAAAAAGGGTTTTCTCCCATTCATTTTTCTTTTCCTCCGCGAGCAGGATTATGATGGCGATTATATCCTCTGTGATCGAAAAACACAAGCGGCCGGAGCGCAGATTAAGAAAGCTTTATCAGGCTGGACGGGAGCCTGCGTTTTGGATCGCGGAGATCGGGAGATCGTTCCGGCAGATTCAGCGCCGATTATCCCGACGCATTGTATGGCTCAAAGCCTTGTGCCATTCAAAAACCGGCAAAAGAAAGCGGCGCGTTGGGACCTTGGTCGGAGAGCATTCCAAGAAAAAGGATTTCCATATGAAAAGCAAAAACAGTTCGCCCGATCGGGCGAACTGTTTTTTCATGAAAAGATACGAGGATAATCCAAAAGAGAACATGCTTTCCGGGCAGAGGGACAAATACTGGGCAGTCCCCTAAAAACCGGGCAGAGGGTTAAAAAGCCGGTCAGCCCTGTGCCGCAGCGGCGTTCGGTTTCCTACAGAGCCTGATTCAACAACCTTTGCCGCGCTGCAGTATTAATAGCTGTTGTCGTAAACCCAGTCGATCCCGTTCTTTTTGAATATCTTCCGGATCTCTTCCCGAATCAACTCCGCGCTGACATATTGCTTTTGCGCTTCCTTGGACCCTGCAGTTATTGATATCTTCTGCGGCAATCCTTTCACCTCAAGTTTGAAGGAACCGAGCACTTTTCCATCCGAAGCGCGGATCACTTTCGCCTCGAAGGTCTCCAGCGGAACCTCGACTTCGCCTACATACATGTATTTCCCGGTCTTTTTTGTCCATGTGCTGGTGTATGAGAGGATATAACCCACTTCATCAATAAATACGGTCTCAAGACCAACGGGGACGTTTTGATCGTAGTCTTTTGTTTCTTCGTTATAACCGACAAAGTATGCTCCGTCACGGAATGGCCATGCTCCGATATTCTGGTACAAAAATGAATACAGGCGTTTTTCTCTTTCTATCAAACCAGCATTGTAAGACCTTTTGACCTCAGCCCGCTCGCTTTTCATCCGGTCTCTGTCCGCTTCTATCAGTGTCCTTACCTCCTCTTCGCGATCGCTTAGGAGCTCAAGAAGAGATGTATACAAATAATAATCCAGAGTAAACCCTTTTTCGATCATAGATACGCCGCTGATAGTAGACCGTGTTCGCGCACCAAGAGAAACCGGGCCGGTGCTCTCCTGTCCGTAGCCTCCGTTTCCTGCCTTTCGGATTGTCACGCTGAAATCTTTGCAATATTCCAAAAACCTATCATACTCATACGATAGGCAGAGGAATGCTCCGATCTCTTCCGGCTTCTCTGCGCGAAGAGCATCAGGCAGCCAGCAGCCGTGGAAAGAGTAGCGATCGAGTTTTTCATCGTAAACGGCAAGCTTGCAGCCTCCGCCGAAATCTGCGCCGGACATAGCTTCCCGGACAGCTTTATCCTCCTCGTCATAAAGCTTCTGGATCTCCAGCAGCTTTGCATGTCCCTCCCTTAGGCATTCTTCAAAGGATTTCGATCCTGAATACTCCTTTGCACCAGCCAGTTCAAAAGGAGAATGCGTATCCATGATCCAGTTGCCGATCACTTCTTCACCGGGGATACCCATAGTAACTTCTATTCCACGATTATGGCCGTAGGTCCGCACGACTGCTCCGATCTCCTCCGGGGAATCTGCAGACAGATCGTCTGGCAGCCATGTTTCATGGAAGCAAAAGCCGAAATAAGCGTCATAAACGACAAGTTTTGTTCCCCTTCCTGCCGTTCCATCTTCTATGGCCGCTCGGATAATCGCATTTACCTCTGCCTGAGTGGGTGTCGGTTCCGGTGTCGGCTCCGGCGTCGGTTCCGGGCTTGGGGTCACGGCACCTGTATCCACCGGTGCAGATACTCCGCAGGCACACAGGGCAAGGATCATGGACAGCATCAGGATGATCGCAATCATTCTTTTCATCTCTGCTTCTCCTATTCGAAAAAGGTACAGCAAACGAGGGTTTCATTGTTGTGAATTCTCCGGATTTGCAGCTTCATTATATCCAACGATCTCGCTTCATGTCAATCAGCGCAAGTGATTTTATCCGTAATTGCTGTTTGAGACCTTTGCAAAAATCAACTCCTGAAACCATTGCTCCGATCCCGAAACTCTTACACAATTATTGAGCCTATTTGCCCTATAACTGAACGATTTCAGACTGGTTTCACACATATCCGGGCACGAATAACGAAAAGACGGCTCAATTGGGAGAATATAGAATCATTCAATTGAGCCAAAACGGGAAAGACCGCCGATACCAAAGGATTTGAAAAAACAAAGGGCACTCTGACTTTCTATCGAAATCAGCGTACGCTTTTGGCACGAATTGTGATAACGGATTTGAAAAAGAAGCTTTAGCGGCAGCCAACACACATAACACCCTCACACTTTTCAGCAGGTTCAACGCTCGGAAAAACACACATTTCAATATACATTCAACTTAGAAAACCGCACAAATCAATAGCTCGCGCAAAAGAAAATCGCCTTGAAACTGAACGTTTCAAGACGATTTCTGCCTGTGCTGCACCAAACGGTGTCCAGAGGAAGGGTATTTGAAGTAAAAGGTGTCTGGCAGGACATATTTGTCCTGCTTTTTCTTATATCTTGTCCTTGACAGAGTTGGTCTCCCATGATATTTTATAATTACCACTTGGTTATTATTAACCATTGGGTTATTATAAAGGAGGCACTCTCATGTCCGACAAACAGACCGCCGCCATGCTCGACAAGAAGCTGGACGAAAAAACCGCGCATACCATGTTCGTCTGCGGGATCGTCATGGTCATCGCCGTGCTGATCCACGACGGCGACCACATCCGCCAGGCGCTCAACTGGGGCTACCACATTCCGCTCGCGATCTGGGCGCTGAATCTCACCGTGTACATTTTCCCTGTCATCACGATCTTCCTCGCCAGATCCCGCCGCATGTCCGCTACCCTCGTCGGGGCGATCGGCGGCATCTTCACGCCCGCGTCCTTCCTGGGCCTGCACCTCTTCGGCTCGGCCACAGGTCTGTGGGGCGTGTGGAACTTCTCATACTTCGCGCTGATGAAAGGCGTGGAGTACCAGGGAAACTACTATCAGGGCGTCGACTGGCTGAGCTGGGTGCTGCTGTTCCATATGGTGCCCTGCTGCGTGCCCTGTGCCGTGATCGGCTTCAAGCATTGGCGCAGACTGAAAAAGGAAGCGCAGCTTGGATAAGGAAAGCGTTGTCCTCGGCTGCGGCTGTGAGGTATTCGGAGATGAGGCGGAGGAGCTCAAGCAGCGCTTCCGCCTGCTTCGGCTGCTGATCGTCTCGACCGCGCTGAGCATGCCGCTTCTCTGGGATCTGCCGCCGCGCTTCCAGTTTGTGCTGGCAACGCTGCTGCAGTTCGGGCCGGGTCTGTACTTTCTCCGCAACGCGATCCGTGGGCTGAAAAACCGCAGCCTTGGCATGGATCTGCTGGTGGCGCTCTCCACCACGGCGATCTATGTTTACAGCACAGTCGTCGCCTTCACCGTGACGGAGAACATCAAGCTCTATTATCTCTGTGACGGGGTGCTGATCTCGCTGCTGCTGTTCGGGCGCTATCTCGAATCCGTGGCGATCTATCAGAGCGGCGAGGCTGTGCGAAGTCTGCTGCGGCTGCAGCCCAAGACGGCCATCGTGATGCGTGATGGGGTCAAGGCAGAGATCGACGCGTCGGAGATCATCTCCGGCGATACGATCCTGCTCCGCTCAGGCGAGCGCATTCCCGCTGACGGAAGGATTCTCGAAGGAAGCTGCCTCGTGGATGAATCCCTGCTGACCGGCGAGAGCGTCCCCGTGGAAAAGCGTCCCGGCAACAGCATCACCGGCGGCACACTCAACCGCGAGGGTAAAGTGACCTATATGGCAACGTCTGTCGGTGAGGCTTCGACTCTGCAGCAGATGGCGGCCTTCGTGCGCCGTGCACAGAGCGAAAAGGCCCCTGTACAACGCTTCGCGGACAGGATCGCCTCGATCTTTGTCCCGTCCGTGATTGGTCTGGCCGTGCTGATTTTCGCATTCTGGTTTTTCCTGCTTGCTCCCGGCGATTGGGGAAAAGCGGTCTCGACCGTCTGTGGCGTGCTGGTGATCGCCTGCCCCTGCGCGCTGGGACTTGCCACGCCTGCCGCATTGATGACGGCTTCCGGTCGGGCGGCGGAGCTGGGTATCCTCTTCAAGGGCGCTTCGACCATTGAAAAGGCGTGGCGTGTCGATACGGTTGTCTTTGACAAGACCGGTACGCTGACCGAAGGCTGCGTGGAGCCGGGGATCCGCGATCCGCTGCGCGCAGCCGCGAAAAGCGCTGTCGACGCCTGCAGGGCGCTCGGGCTGGAGGTCTGGATGATCTCCGGCGACAAGGAGGAAACGGCAAGACGCATTGCTGGGGCCTGCGGGATCGAGCACATTCTCTTTGAGGTGAAACCGGAGGAAAAGGCCGCGCAGATCACACGCTTGAAAAGCGAGGGTCGCCGCGTCGCCATGGTGGGCGACGGGATCAACGACGCCCCGGCCATGGCGGAAGC
>CAMVJF010000085.1 GCA_947167725.1 uncultured Clostridia bacterium
TCGCACCCGAAGGATGCTCTGTCTGCTGCTCGCGGCCGTGCTATGCCTTTCCCTGTGCGGCTGCGGCGCGCAAACGCTTCCGCAGAGCACGGAGGCCCCGGCCGGGGATGCCGCAAAGGACGAGGCGATCCCGCAGTTCGAGGATTTCCCGGACAGCTATCGCGACGCGCTGCCCGAAAATGCGGCGGACGGGCTGACGCTCCACGCCTTCAACTGGACCTATGACGAGATCCGCGAAAACCTCGACGCCATCCGCGACGCGGGCTTCAAAAACGTGCTGACCATGCCGGTGCAGCAGCCCAAGAGCGGCGGCGCGGACTGGTGGGCCTTTTATCAGCCGCTGAGCTTTTCCATCGGCGACAAGTCCGCGCTCGGCTCGAAGGAGGACCTGATCGCCCTCTGCCGCGAGGCCGGGGAGCGCGGGATCTGCATCCTGGCCGACATCGTCGCGAACCACACGGCGAACATCGATGACGATGCAAAGGAGAGCGACGGCACGCCGACGGTCTCCCCCGGCGTGGAGGAATATGAGCCGGAGCTCTACCGCAACCGCAACGAGGACGTCGACGGCATCGGCGTCACCTTCCATCACAACCGTCTGGCCAAGGGCTCGGGCGCAGACACGCAGGTCTACGCCTGGGGCAACCTGCCGGACCTCGACACCTCGAACCCCTATGTGCAGCAGCGCGTGCTCGCGCTGCTGGAGGAGTGTATCGACGCGGGCGTCGACGGCTTCCGCTTCGACGCCGCGAAGCACATCGAAACGTCCCTCGACCCCGATTATCCCAGCGACTTCTGGGAAAAGACCGTGGACGAGGCGAAACGCTACTATCGGGAAAAGACGGGCGGGGAGCTCTATGTCTACGGAGAGATCCTCGACGCCCCTTCCGGGCGCAGTCTGTCGAACTACACCGCGCACATGCGCATCACCGACGACGGCTTTGCCGCCCAGTTCAAAAACGCCTTTGCCACGAAGGACCCCGGCAGGATCCTGAACGCCTCCCTGAAAACCGGGGACGCGAACGAGCTGATCGCCTGGGTCGAGAGCCACGACGAATACGTGACGACGAACACGCACTATTCGGATCTGCGCGTGGCGAAGCTCTGGTCGGTCATCGCCGCGAAGAAGGGCCTCGGCGGTCTGTATCTCGCGCGGCCGACCGAGGAGCTGACGGTCGGGAGCGTCGGTTCCTATGCATTTGAGAGTGAATACGTAGCGGTGAGCAACCGCTTTCACAACCGCTTCTTCGACGCGGACTCCTTCGAGTCCGTCGACGGGAGCTGCTATATCAACGAAAAGATCAAGCCGGACGATCAGGGCGCGCTGATCCTCAACGTCGGGGACGCGGAGGGCGGCGAGATTGTCACCCTTTCGGTGCCTCATCTGGAGGACGGCAACTATTACGACGCGCTCAGCGGCGCGCTCGTCGTCGTGAGCGATCACGTCGCCTACGTCCCCTTCGAGCCCAGCGGCATGGTCGTCCTCACCCGCTCGAAGGACGTCCATCCCCGGCTCGAGATCTCCGATCGCGGCGGCTCCTTCGCCGGGAGCAGGGAGATCACGCTCAAGGCGCAGTGCTGCGACGAGGCGTGGTACAGCTTCAACGGCGAGGAAGCCCGGACCCCGATCGACGGCACGGCCGTGATCGCGCTGGAGGACCACGTCAAGGACGGGAAGGTCGAGCTTCATGTGACGCTCCGCAATGGCGTCAACGTGCTCGATCGTGTTTTCACCTACCGCCAGCTGCAGCTGATCGAGGGCTATTTTAACGTGGTCAATCTCCCCGAGCAGGTCCTCAACGGCGACTATGAGCTCTATATGTGGAGCTGGTCCCCCGGCGTATGGAGCAAGGATTACGAGATCCGCGACGGCGTGCTGCTGGTGGATACCTCCGGCATGACGGGCTTTCTGCTCGCCGTGTTCGAAAAGGGATATGAGATCACGGATCCGCTCAGCTGGGACAGCCATGTGATCAAACAGAGCGCCGATATCAAGGGAGATATCCTTAAGGAAGGCTTCTTTGATCTGTCGGGCTTTTAAGGAGGAAACCGGATGAAGCTCAGAAGAACATTGTCGGCGCTGCTCTCTCTCCTCCTGTGTCTGCTGCTCCTCACGGGCTGCACGCCGGCGGAGACGCCCCCCGTCGGGGACGCCGCCTCCTCCCCCGCCGCGGGCGGCGCCGCGCCTCTCGACGAGGGGCCGGACGACACGCCCATCCGGCTCGAGCCGGCGGGCGAGGTCATCGCGCGCTATTCCCGCGACGAGACCGACCACGCTTCCATGGCCGAGGAGGACACGCGGATCGTCCGGCTGCACTACCGGCGGAACGACGACTTCAAGAACGACCGCAGCTGCTACGAGGCCTGGAACGTATGGGCCTGGGACATGGCAAACGGCGGAATGGGCGCGGCTTACGACTTCACGGGCTGCGACGATTACGGCGTCTGGGCCGACCTCGACCTTGCCGTGATCTCGGAGGGCCGCGGCACGGACAAGCTCGGCTTCATCGTCCGCACCGACAACTGGAGCAAGGACCCCGACGGCGACCGCTCGATCGACGTTCTGCCCCGGACGCCGGGCGGCATCCAGGACGTCTACGTCCGGACCGCCGAATCCACGGTCTTTGACAAGCTCGAAAATGCGCTGCAGTCCCTCGTCAGCTACGCCATGCTGCGCGACGCGCGGACGATCAGCGTCTACTTCAAGCCCCTCTCGGCGGACTTCCGGCCCGCCGTGCCCCGCTTCTCGATGAGCGTGAACGGGGAGGATTACACGGCCTTCACCATGGGCGAATACGACCCCTCGCTCATGCGCGTCGATCTGACGCTGGCCGACGAGATCGATCTGTGCGACGTCGTCACGATCGGCTACCGTTTCTCGCCGGACTGGGTCAACCGGGTCGAACTGATGATGACGAACTATTTCAACAGCGAAGAATTCGACGCGCGCTACTACTATGACGGGGACGACCTCGGCGTGAGCTTCGACAGCGAAGAGGCGCCGACGGCCACGACCTTCAAGGTCTGGGCCCCGACCAGCAGCGCGATGCTGCTCCGGCTCTACCGCAGCGGCGACTATATGACAGAGACGGAGCCCGCCGCCGAGTATCCCATGGAAAAGGGCGACAAGGGTGTGTTCTCCTGCACCGTCGGGCAGGACCTCGACGGGATGTACTACACCTACGTCGTCACGAACGCCAAGGGCGTCAACGAGGTCGTCGACCCCTACGCCAGGAGCGCGGGCGTCAACGGACGGCGCGGGATGATCGTGAACTTCTCCCGGATCAACGCCTTCTTTGAGGGCTGGGAGCAGGACCGCAGCCCCTTTGATGGCAGTCCCACTGACGCCGTGATCTATGAGGCGCACGTCCGCGACATGACCATCAGCCCGACAAGCGGCGTGATGAAGGAGATCCGCGGCAAGTTCGCCGGTCTCGCCGAGACGGGCACCACCTATAAACAGGGCCGCGTCACGGTCTCGACCGGTCTGGACCATATCCGGGAGCTCGGCGTGACGCACGTCCAGCTCCAGCCGGTCTATGACTTCTCCTCGGTCGACGAGACGCGCGTCAGCACCGAGATGTCGAAGGACAATTACAACTGGGGCTACGACCCGCTGAACTACAACGTGCTCGAGGGCAGCTACTCCTACGACCCCTACGACGGGCGAAGCCGGATCATGGAATTCAAGAGCATGATCATGGCCATGCACGAGGTCGGTCTCTCGGTCAACCTGGACGTGGTATACAACCACACCAGCGGCTCGGAGAATTCCAACTTCAACCTGCTCGTCCCCTATTACTACTATCGCACGAAAGCGAACGGCGCCTTCTACAACGGCTCGGGCTGCGGCAATGAGATCGCCTCCGAGCGCGCGATGGTCAACAAGTTCATCCGCGACTCCTGCCGCTTCTGGATCGAGGAATACCACATCTCAGGTTTCCGCTTCGATCTGATGGGCCTCATCGACAACCAGACCATGATCGACATCTACCGCGACTGCGCGGCGCTCGATCCCCATATCATGATCTATGGCGAGCCCTGGACGGGCGGCGCCTCGAAGCTCAAGAGCGGGACCAGCGAGGCGAAGCTCCCGGAGCAGACCACCGTGCAGGAATCGCTGGCGCAGGACTTCTTCGGCGGCAGCGGCGTGATGGTCGGCGCCTTCAACGACGTGATCCGCAACGCGATCCGCGGCGAGAACAGCCCCGGCAAGGGCTATGTGCAGGGCAACACCTCCGGCACCGCGCAGATTGCCATGTGCCTCGAGGGACGCTTCTCCAAAAGCACCGTCAAGACCCAGGCCATCGCGCCCGTGCAGGTCCTGAACTACGTCTCCTGTCACGACAACTACACGCTCTACGACCAGCTCGTACAGACCATGAACGCCGAAAGGCTCCCCGTCGCCTATACGCAGGCGGAATCCCTCGTCTTTCTCTCCGAAGGGATCCCCTTCCTGCAGGAGGGCGAGGAGTTCATGCGCAGCAAGTACGATCCGGAGAGCGGCAAATACGACGGCAACTCCTACATCTCCGGCGACTTCATCAACGCGATGGACTATTCGCTGAAGGTCGAGCATCTCGACACCTTCGACAAGTTCCGCGAAATGATCGCCTTCCGGAAGGCGCACGACGGTCTGCGTCTCGCGAGCCGCGAGGAGGTCTCCGCGCGGCTGACGGAGCTGCAGAGCGAGAGCGGGACGATCCAATACCGGCTCGACGACATGCTGATCGTCCACTCCCTCACGGGAACGAAGCTCGAGCTCGACGGCCGCTGGGAGCTGCTCTACTCCAGCCAGCGCGCGGCGGGCGCTCGCCTGACGGGCACCTTCGAGGTCCGGGGCAACGAGTCCGTCGTGCTGAGAAAGGCGGGCTGAAATGTTCCGACACGGTGAGATCAGTACCGAGATCGACAAAGCTCCGTTTTTCTTCACGCTGGCCGCCTTCGTCTGCTGCCTCACGGCGGCGGTGCTGCTTTTCGTGCTCGCGCGCGGCCAGGCGCTCGCCGTCTTCGCGGGCATCCTGCTCGCAATCGTCGCTCTTGCCGCGCTGGCCGTGCTCTTCGCGATGCTGACCGACCGCGCGTATATCGAGGACGACGTTCTCGTGACGAGCTATCTCTTTCGCAAAACAAAGACTCCGATCCGCGAGATCGGCAAGATCACGCTGAAGGACCAGGTCTATTCCGTATATGACCGCAGGGGCCGGCCGGCCGGCACGATCAACGCCCAGCTCACGGGCATCGACGGCATCCTGCTCTGTCTCGACAAAAAGGGGGTCCCCTTTCTCTGAATCGTCGGGCCGGACGGGTCATTCCTTTTGCGCATCCTTTTTTTGACTATAAAAAACTATTAATAAAAGAGGGAGGAGAACATGGCAAATCTAAAGCTTTCCCACATCTACAAGGTCTATGACAACGGGCACAAAGCGGTCAACGATTTCTGCATCGACATTGCCGATCGGGAATTCATCGTTTTTGTCGGGCCGTCGGGCTGTGGTAAATCCACCACGCTCCGCATGATCGCCGGACTGGAAACGATCACCGCGGGCGACATGTTCATCGGCGATACGCTCGTCAACGACATGGAACCCAAGGACCGCGACATTGCGATGGTTTTCCAGAGCTACGCTTTGTATCCGCACATGACCGTGTACGAGAACATGGCCTTCGGGCTGAGGAATCGCAAAATGCCCGAGAGCGAGATCAAGGAGCGCGTCCTGAAGGCGGCCAAAATGCTGGACATCGAGGACTATCTTGAGCGCAAGCCCAAGGAGATGAGCGGCGGTCAGCGGCAGCGTGTCGCGCTGGGCCGCGCGCTGGTCCGCGATCCGAAGGTGTTCCTGCTCGACGAGCCGCTGTCGAACCTCGACGCCAAGCTCCGCGCCACCATGCGTACCGAGATCACCGCCCTGCACAAGAGTCTGAAAACCACCTTCATCTACGTCACCCACGACCAGGTGGAGGCTATGACCATGGGCACGCGCATCGTCGTCATGAAGCTCGGCTACGTCCAGCAGATCGACACCCCCATGAACCTCTACAACGAGCCCTACAACAAGTTCGTCGCGGGCTTCATCGGCACGCCGCAGATGAACTTCTTCGACGTCAGGCTCAAGAGAGAGGGCGACGAGGTGTCCGTGATCTTCCCGAACGGCGACTCCGTCGTCATCCCCTACGAAAAGGTCTCGAAGATCCACAAGCGCTATCTCGACGGCGAGACCGTCGTGACCTTCGGCATCCGTCCGGAGCACATCTCGCTGAGCAAGGAGGCGCCGGGTCTGAAATTCATCGTGACCAACGTGGAGCGTCTCGGCAACGAGACGATCGTCTACGGCAAGCTCGGCGATCATCTCGGCGAGTTCACGATGAAGGACGAGGGCAACAACATCGTCGTCAAGGTCGTCGACCGTGACGATATCGAGGCCGGGGACGTCGTATACGCCGTGCCGAACCCGAGCAAGGTCCACTTCTTCGACGCCGAGACCGAGATCACGCTCATGAGCCGCATCCCGCCCTACAACACCGTCGAGGCCGTCGACGCGGGCGAGAAGATGCAGCTTCTCGGCGGCAGCGCCGTTCTGCCTCCGGTCATCCGCAAGGCGCTGGGCGGCGCCTCGCGCTTCTCGCTCAGCATCCCGCCGCAGGCGATCGTCAAGGGCGAGGATCTGCATCTGAAGGTCGCGCGCATCGAGAAGGTCGACGACAAGCGTCTGGCCTATCTCGAAAACGGCGACAGCTATCTCTTCGCGCTCGTCGGCGACGAGGTGCAGGAGGGCGACGATTACGGCTTCTCCATCCTGAACGACAAGGTCAACGTCAGCGTGGACGGCGCCGAGCTGCTCAAGGCGCTCGACGACGAGGTGTCGCTCACCGGCCGCTTCTCCAAGACCGACAGGAAGGAGAACGGCGAGCGCGTGCTCCACTTCTTCTACAACATCGGCGACTACGCGCTGGAGGCCGCGCCGGAGCAGGGCTACAAGATCAACTCCATCGACGGCGACAACTGCTACAAGAAAACCTACCGCTATGCGCTGGATCGCAGCCACGTCCGTCTTGTGGAGCCGCAGGAGCCCGGCCTG
>CAMVJF010000086.1 GCA_947167725.1 uncultured Clostridia bacterium
GATTCGCCGCCAACGGCGTGGATACCCCCATCAGCCACGTCAAGGGCGTGATCTCGATGGCGCGCGCCAAGGATCCGGACAGCGCCAGCTCGCAGTTCTTCATCACGGTGGCCGACGCGACCTTCCTCGACGGGCAGTACGCGGCCTTCGGCCATGTGATCGAGGGCATGGAGATCGCCGAGCAGATCGCGAAGGACGCCAGACCCATCGACAACAACGGCAGCGTCCCGCCCGCGCAGCAGCCCGTCATCGAGAGCGTCGTCGTCACCGACTGAACGCTCTTTTTCCCCCGGCGCTTTTTTCGGACAAACGGCGAAGGAGCTTTCCCAATCAGAGGGGAAAGCTCCTTCGCCGTTTGTCTTGATGCGCCGGGCGCCGCTCCCGGCGCCAGCTTTTTCGATCCCGCCGCGTCCCGTTTACTTCGGCAGGACGGCGGTGTATTCCGTCACGTTCAGCACGGTCTCGCCGTCGATCTGCGCCGCGCAGGGGCGCGAGAAACGGACGTGGATCTCGTTTCCGGTGAAGACGCTCACCATATCGGTTTTGGAAACATGCTCGCCCTTGAAGATCGAGGGGAAGGCGATGAGCGCCTTGAGCTTGGAGCGGCTGCGGTAAACCACGACCGTCAGCTTGTCGGAGAAGCGGTCCTGATTCGGGGCCATCTTCATGCCGCCGCCGTAGTACTTGCCCTTCATGGTCGGCGCGATCCAGACGTGGTCGAACTCATGCTTCACACCGTCGACCGTGACCTCCGCATGGCAGGGCTTGAAGTGGAAGAGCAGGCCCTTGATGGCGATGCCGGTATAGTCGATCTTCTCCTGCGGGCTTTTGGCCTTGATCCGGTCGGCGACCTCACAGCAGTAGCCGTCGATGCCGAAGCCCATGTTGTTGATGAACAGCTTTTCGAGCCCGTTGACATACACCGTGGGGAGCTTCTCAAGATAGGGGTTAAGGAGCACCTCCTCGCCGGGCTGTGCGCCGATGTCGTTGAAGAAGTCGTTGCCCGTGCCGCTGCCGAGCAGATAGATGTTGTTGCGGATCTCCGTGCCCCCGACGGCGTTGATGAAGTAGTTCAGCGTGCCGTCGCCGCCGATCAGCACGACCTCGTCCTCGGGCGCGAGTGTCCTGAGGTAAGCGCCGTAGTCCATACCGACCGCGTCCACCAGCTCCGTCCCCTCCGGGACGTCGGGGCGGATGCCGTTGTTTGCCAGTGAATTATACAGGTAGTATTTCATGTTCTCCCTCCGTTTTTTATCTCCGGTTTACAAAAGTCCCAACACGATCAGAAGCTCGCCGAGCGAATAGGTGAGCATCACCAGGAAATGCGTTTTCATGCGGCTGTCCTTGTTGAAGCGGACGAAGAACAGCGTGCAGTCCGAGACGAAGAACAGCGCCGCGCCGATCGCCGTGACGAGCCCCGCCGACGAGCCGAGACTGATCCAGCGGAAGATCGCGAAGCAGTTCATCGCGCCGTTGATCAGCAGGTACAGGAACATCGGGTAAAACAGCGCCTTGGGCAGATGCGGCTTGAGCCTGCGGAAGATGACGCCGACCGTCGCCGCGAAGAAGACGCCCAGCGCGAGGATCAGCGCGGGGGGGACGGCGGAAAAAACGACGTCCTTCGAGTAGCCGAGGATGAAGAAGGCGTGGCTGATCATAAAGGCGATGCCGCCCGCCGTGAACCACTTGGTCCCCTTGGGGATCAGCAGCACGTCGCCGAGCCAGCTGAAGACCAGCGCGAGGAGGATCGCCGTCGCGGGCGCGCGGGCGGCCGCGATGTAGAAGCCGAGCAGCGCCAACAGGATCAAGGGCTTGGTGATGTTGCGCAGCTTCGCGTTCTTTTTGGCGGAAGCGTACAGATGGATGGCGGTCGAGACAAAAAAGACGGCCAGAAATACGGTCTTCATCGAAAACCCCCTTGCGGTCGCCGGCGCGTCGGCGCATCCGGCGTGAAACTCTGACACGATTTTAACACAAAGAGCGCAAAAGGACAAGCAAGCGCGTCAAAAAAATCGCCGCGGACGCGGCCGCGGCTTTTTTCGGTCCTGCGGGAAAGCGTCCGTCGGGAACGGCGTCCCTATTCCCGCGGGCGGGCAAAAGAAAAAGGGCATCGCGGTCCTTCCGCAATGCCCTTTTTGCTGCCCCGGCGTCCGTCACAGAAAGCCGCGCATATCGGCCGCGAGTCCGGCCTCCAGCGCGATCAGGCGCTTGGCGATATCCTTTGAGGCCTCGTCCGCGGCCTTGTACTGGTTGAGATAGCGGCTGAGCGATTTGACGCCCATATTGCAGCCGTCCGTCATCAGCTCCGCGACCGTCTCGTCGGAATCGTGTACGGTGAGCTTCATCTTCGTCCCCATCTCCGCCATTTTCTGCGCGAGGGCGCCCGGCGTCTTTCCCTCGTCCCCGTAGCGGTCGAGAAGCGCCCGGATCTCGCCGTCGAGCCGGTCGTGCTCCTTCCGGCAGTCCGACAAAAGCGCTCTGAGCTTCTCCGCGTGCGCATACTGCAGCACGTCGTGGATGGAGGACGCGCCCATCTTCACCCCGGCGTCGCACTCCCGCAGCAGCTTGATCGTATCCTGTTCGATCATGGAATCCCCCCTTTTTCCGTGATACTGACAGTATTCCATTTCCGCGCGCCTCTATGCATCCCCGAAAGAATACCGCGGACGCGCGGAACGAAAGACCGCATCCCCGCGGCAATGCACGCGCCGATCGAGGGATACCTGCGGCAGAAAGCGGCAGCCTGTGCCCGCCCCGGGCAAAGAAGGAAAAGGCGGAATAATCAGAAAAAACAGAATCGGAGGTTTCGACCAAAATGTGGTTGAAACCTCCGATCCTGTTTATTTATTTGTGCCGCACCCGAGATGCAGAGCAAAAAAGGGCGTCTGGGCCCCGTGTCGTGTTTTTCTTGCTGGGTGGGATGTTTTTCTCTTTCTCATATTCAATCCAAGCGGGCATGGCGAGAGGTTTGTCAGGGTCAAATCTGTCTGAGCAGGCGCAAGAGCGCGCTTGCGCCGCCGAAGAGCGGTGAGCAAGTGCGCTCTTGTGCTTTTCATGGCCTTTCCTCCTTGTCATTCCGCGGAAAGAAACTGTGTGAGGGTTGAACGAATACTGTCCCATTGATCCGGGTGCCTTCGGATAAGCTCCTCGATATCTGCTGGGATTTCGCCGCGACACTTCGCAGCAAGATTCATGAAGATTCTGTGCCTTGCTTCATCCGGCGAAAGCTGTTTTTCAAGCACGGCATACATTTTTTCAAGAGTCTCTCTCGGGGGAGGACTGCCGGTCAAAATGTTATAGAAGTACGGCCTCGCCATCCCGACAGCCGAGATAAACTCCGCCTGCGACATGCCGGCTTCGCTGATCATGTCTACCAAGTACAATCCAAAGTCGCTTTTTGCATGCCTTTTCTGTGCCACTCGCAGCCCCTCCCTTCGTTTGGTATGTACGTTTACATACTAACATATTTTTTTACGAATAGCAATCCCGTTTTTAGGCGCAAATCATCCCTATTTTTCAGTTCCACGAAAATGAAAAGGCACCATAAGCATGATAATCATACCTATGGTGCCAGCGTTATGAAAGAGTACGTTGATAATCCAAACGAGAACACGTTTTCTGGGCAGATGGTTCAAAAGCGGGGAAGACCTCCGAAAAACCGGGCGGAGGATCAAAAACTTGGTCAGCTTTGTGCCGCAACGGATTGCAGCTTTGCTGGCATTAGTTGTTTTTGCTCAGTGGAAACGCATTATCCCTGCGTCACTCGATAAATACCCTCCACGATATCGTCGATATCGGTGAAGTCCCGGCGCATATTGCCGTAGTTGAAGATTTGGATGGCCTTTTCGGCGGCCAGCTTCTGTATGGCTGAGTAATAAAACATGTCCGGACGTCCGGCAGGACCGTAAACCCTAAAATTCTGTCGCGCATCCTGTAAATAATCGCTTGAAATCAGTCAAGAATCAAAGTATTATTATACTAGTTGGTAAAAGGATAATAAAAAGGGGTTCTGTTATGCCTTGTTCCTGTGTGTGAGCGCCTTCAGCAATTCCATGCGAACGCTGCACCACGAGGTCCACCAGCGGCGTCTTCCGGAAAAACTGCGCCATGATCTTCCCGAAATTCGCTGGCGCCGAATAACGCTGACCTTCCCTGACCGCCCATCATCTGGGGCCTTTTCTCCCGGCCTGTTCAGCGGGAACCGAAGAGAATCCCAATATGCGTCATTTATTTGCAGATGTGCCAGCTCGTTTGAAAAAAAGATGAGAGGAGGGAGCAAAAAACGTTATGAAAAAAACATGGGTCATCCTGGTCAATGTCTTCATTATGATCGCTATGCTGACCATTGTGGTTCTTTATTCCAATAATGAGAACAGAGTCACAACCCTAAGGCAGATAGAGCATTTTGAGAATACCACAATCACTATGGAACATGTCACTGAGAATTATCTGGAGGGCGAACAGCGTATCTGTGATGTTTGGGCTCGCTATATCAATAGTGAGGACATGACCATTGAAGACGCCGTCTCCTTCATTCGTATCTCTCATGTGCTACCGAATGCCTCTGCTCACATTGTGTATCTTGACACGCTGTCCGGTCTGTCTACGAGAGCAAGGCAGGACGATCCCGGGAATTATTCCGTCTCGTATAAACAGATGGACTTTTTGAACGATGTGAGCTGGATCAAAATGATAGGGGAATCCATCAACATTTCCCGTGCTTACACGAACCCGGTCAATGGTGAACAGTCCCTGGCCTTCTGTAATCATATCACGCTTCATGATCCGGAAACCGCTGCTCCTCGGGACGCAATACTGCTGCGTGTGCTGCCGCTCTCAGAGTTGGCGCAAAAATGGGTCTTCCCTCAGGAAGAGTTTGAAAATACCGAACTTTCCCTGATCGACGCGGACGGAGACTACATCATCAAGGGCCATTCCTTCAAGAATTCCAGTTTCTTTGAGTTTTACAGATCTTACAACGCCATAGACTCCGCCTCCGCCAAGGAACTCTTTGGAAAAGTCACATCTTCAACGGGCTCTTTTACCATGCTTAACTCCCGCAATGAGGAATGTATACTTGCCTATACGCCGGTTGATGCGGCGGAGGGATGGACGCTTCTCAGCTTCATGCCGATGAAGGACCTGAGCGTCAAAGCTGAAAACTGGCTGCTGATAGGCTTCGTATCCGCGGGACTTCTGATCCTGTTCGTTTTCGATCTGGCCGTCATGCTTTCTTTCAATAAAAAGCTCCAGGCGGCGGCCCGGGAAGCGGCGACCGCAAACAAGGCGAAGACCGATTTCCTTTCCACCATGTCTCACGATATCCGCACGCCGATGAACGCGATCATCGGCCTCACGACGATCGCGGAAAAGAATCTCGGCGATACGGAATCGGTAAGAGAAAATCTGCGGAAGATCACGCTGGCCAGCAATCATCTGCTCACCCTGATCAACGATATCCTGGACATTTCCAAGGTCGAGAGCGGAAAGCTGAATCTCAGCCCGCAGTCATTCTCCATCGTCGAAACGGTGGAAAACCTTGTGAACATCTCCCAGCCGATGATAAAAGAAAAAAACATCGATTTCAATTTCCGTACCAGCCGGATGGAAATAGAATATCTCTACGCAGACCGGCTCCGGCTGAATCAAATCTATATCAATATTCTTTCCAACGCCATTAAATACACGGAACCCTGCGGCCATGTCAGCGTGGATATGCGCGAGGAGAAAAGCCAGACGTCCGGCTGCGTCCGGCTGACCTACACAGTATCCGATTCCGGCATCGGAATGAGTCCGGAATTTATGGAAAACATGTATCAGCCGTTTTCGCGCCAGACAGACAGCCGGGTAAACAGCATTCAGGGAACCGGGCTCGGCCTTGCTATCACGAAGCAAATGGTCGATCTGATGGGAGGCACCATCGACTGTCAGAGCGAGCAGGGAAAAGGAACAACCTTTACCGTAACACTGGATATCCCAATTGCGGATCGACAAAGAGAAGATATGATGCTTGAGCCCATGGATGCTTTGATCGTCGATGACGATGAGATCCTTCTGGAGACCGCAGTCGATACATTGGAGTCTCTCGGCTTGACAGCCGACCGTGCGGAAAGCGGCCTGGAAGCGCTCGGCATGATCCTGCATCGCCATGAAACAGGACGGGATTACAGCATTGTGATCCTTGACTGGAAAATGCCGGATATCGACGGCGTTGAAACGATCCGCCGGATCCGCGCGGAAGTGGATGCGAACATTCCAATTTTGCTGATTTCCGCTTATGACTGGTCTGATATTGAAGACGCGGCGAAGGAAGCAGGAGCAAACGGCTTCGTCAGTAAGCCGCTGTTCCGCTCCATACTTTACGATAAAATCAACGAACTCCTCGGAACCGAGGCAAAGTCCGTTGAACCGGAGAACGACTATTCCGATCTGCAGGGAATGAACATTCTCATTGCGGAGGATAATGATATCAACTGGGAGATCATTTCCGCCATGCTCGGCATGTTCGGGATCACGACGGAGCGCGCCGAAAACGGCCGCCTCTGCGTGGAAAAGATGCAGCAGGCGGAAGAAGGGAAATACGCTCTGATCTTTATGGACATCCAGATGCCGGAGATGAACGGACTCGAGGCTACGAGGACGATTCGCAAACTGGAGGATCCGTGGGCGTCGTCCATCCCGATCATCGCCATGACGGCGGATGCGTTCTCGGAAAACGTTACCGAGTGCATGAATGCCGGCATGAACGGACACATCGCAAAGCCGATAGATATTAAACTGGTTATCAAAGAGATCCGCAGGATCAAGGAGGAGAGATCATGAAAAAACTGCTCTGCATCATTCTAACCATCTGCATGCTCGCGTCGCTGGCGGCCTGCACCGGCGGAGGCGGCACCGAACCGCAGCAGGAAGCCGACAAGGGATTCGAGCCCGCTCTCGACACAGAGACCAGCTGCGGGATCACCGTGGCCGGGAGCTACGACAACTTCGAGGCGCTGGAGGCGGAATTCGACC
>CAMVJF010000087.1 GCA_947167725.1 uncultured Clostridia bacterium
CGACGGGCGTCATCTGCACGAATTCGCCCTTGCGCGCGCCGAGCTTTTCCATCACGGCGCCCATGGCCTCCTGCGGCACGTCGACGACGACGCGCTCGATGGGCTCGCACTTCTTCCCGTCGATCTCACGGTAGAGCACGCGCGGGGGCGAGACCTGGAATTCGTAGCCCTCGCGGCGCATCGTCTCGATGAGGATCGAGAGGCTCATCTCGCCGCGGCCGGCGACGTTGAAGCTGTCGGTGCTGCCCTCGATCTCGCTGACGCGCAGGGACACGTCCTTGAGCGTCTCGCGGCGCAGCCGCTCGCCGATCTGGCGGGAAGTGACGAACTTGCCCTCCTGGCCGGCAAAGGGGCTGTCGTTGACCGAGAAAGTCATCTCCAGCGTCGGCGCGCCGATCTTGACGAACTCGATCGGCTCGGCAAAACCCCTGGCGCAGACCGTGTCGCCGATCGTGATCTCGCCGATGCCGCTCATGGCGATGATGTTGCCCGCGCCCGCCTCGGCAACGGGGACGCGGCTGAGCCCGTCGAACTGGTAGAGCGAAACAGCCTTGGCCTTCATGGGCGGCTCGTCGGGACGGTGGTAATTGCAGACCTCGATCTCCTGGTTCTGCGTGACGCGGCCGCGCTCGATGCGCCCGATCGCGATGCGCCCGACATACTCGTTGTAGTCGATCGAGCTCACGAGCATCTGGAAGGGCGCGTCCTCGTCCATCTGCGGGGCGGGGATATACTCGAGGATCGTCTCGAACAGCGGCTTGAGGTCCGTGCCGGCGACGTCGGGCGAATAGCTCGCCGTGCCGTTGCGGCCGGAGCAGAAGAGCATCGGGGAGTCGAGCTGCTCGTCCGTCGCGTCGAGGTCCATCAGCAGCTCGAGCACCCCGTCGACGACCTCGTGGATACGCTGGTCCGGGCGGTCGATTTTGTTGACGACGACGATGACCCGGTGGCCGAGCTCCAGCGCCCGGCTCAGGACGAAGCGGGTCTGGGGCATGGGGCCCTCGGCGGCGTCGACGAGCAGGATGACGCCGTTGACCATCTTCAGGATACGCTCGACCTCGCCGCCGAAGTCGGCGTGGCCCGGCGTATCGACGATGTTGATCTTGGTATCGCCGTACCAGACGGCGGTGTTCTTGGCCATGATCGTAATGCCGCGCTCTCGTTCGAGATCGTTCGAGTCCATGACGCGGTCGACGATTTCCTGGTTTTCCCGGTAGACGCCCGACTGCTTGAGCATCTCGTCGACGAGCGTGGTCTTGCCGTGGTCGACGTGGGCGATGATGGCGACGTTTCTCAGTTTATCCATAACGATCCACTCTCTTATTCTGGTTTCGCACAAGGCGGAATTTTATCACGCCGCCGTTGGAATTGCAACATTTTTGTGCGAGCGGCCGCGCGCGGGCGTGAAAGGGGCGGCGGTAAGCGTCCGGTTTCGACGCGATCCGCCCTTTTTCACCCCCTCCGCCCGGTCGAAAACAGGCGAAAAAAGTCGCGAGTGGGGCTCAATAGTGCCAAAAAGCCCAAAGTATTTGACGAAATGGGGAAAATGTGTTAAAATAACCTGCAGCATTCCTCGAATTGTAAGATATTTCCGTTTTTTGATGGAAAGGAGTATTCACATGATCTGCATGAACTGCGGGAAACACGTCGACGACGACGTCCGTGTCTGCCCCTTCTGCGGCAGCGTGATCCAGGACGCCGATCCCTTTGACGAGGCGCCCGAGGCCGATCCGCTCCCGATCAGCATCTCCTCAAAGGCGCGTGAGGACGACGGCTTTGAGCGCATCGAGCGCAGCGAGCCGGAGGAGGCTCCGCGTCCGCGTCCCGCCGCGGGCGGCGGCATCCTGACGCCCGCCTTCCTTCTTTCTGCGCTCGCCCTTATCGTGAGTCTGTTGTGCCTCGTGACGCTCTTTTCGATGCGCGGCCAGCTCAGCGCGCTGGGCAAGGCGCAGAGCGACAGCCTCGCCGCGCTCAACGGCTCGGTCCAGACGACGAACGAGCGCCTTAACCAGCTCGACACCACGCTGGCCAAGGTCCAGTCCGAGGCCTATGAGCAGGTCGCGAGCCAGTCGATCACCCTCACGAAGGACATCACTCCCCTCGTCGCGCCCGTCGAGGAGGGACGCTACAACCAGATGTTCATCGTCAAGGCCAAGGGCAACCTCAACCGCGACACCGCCTTTGAATGGCAGAAGTACAACGAGTCCACCGGCAGCTGGTTCCCGATTGTCTTTACCGGCGACGCCACGACCAACGAGCAGTTCGGTCTGCGTCTGGAGAACCAGTATGACCAGGCGACGGGCGAGTACACCTCGATCCTTTGGGCGCAGGGCATCACCCAGGAGGCCGAGGGCAGCTACCGCTGCGTGATCAAGGACGCCAGCGGCATCACCAAGACCAGCACTGAGGCGCCGGTCAGCATCCAGGCAGCCGAATAACGCCGAACGCGCCCGCAAACGAGCCGGCTTTTCCCCTCTCGGGAAGAGCCGGCTGTTTTTCTCGCCGCGGCGAGATTGAAATGCGCGGGCGAATGTGTTATGATTGTTCAACCTACGAAAAACGACCCCCCCCCCGCCAGGAGGCTGAAATGAACAACAACTTTTTTGCCTATCTCTCGCGCATGCGCTACATCGGGCGCTGGAGCCTGATGCGCAACGCACTCAATGAGAATATTCAGGAGCACAGCCACATGGTCGCCGTGCTCGCCCACGCGCTGGGCGTGATCCGGCGCGATGTTTTCGGCACGGACTGCGACCCGGAGGAATACGCCGCCGTCGCGCTCTATCACGACTGCTCGGAGATCCTCACCGGCGATCTGCCGACGCCGATCAAGTACCACAGCCGCGAGATCCGCGAGGCCTATTCGCAAATCGAGGCGCTCGCCTGCGACAAGCTGCTCGCGACGCTGCCCGAGGAGCTGCGCGGCGCCTTCGGCGACGTGATCTCCGGCGAGACGGCGGCGCGCTGCCACGACCTCGTCAAGGCTGCTGACAAGCTCTCGGCCTACATCAAGTGTATCGAGGAGCGCAAGGCCGGCAACAACGAGTTCCTCTCCGCCGAGAAGCAGACCCGCGCCATTCTCGAGCGCAGCGAGTTGCCCGAGGTGGGCTACTTCCTCGAGCACTTCATCCCCGCCTTTGAGCTGACGCTCGACGAACTGGGCACGATCGAATGAGTAGAGGCATGTCGATGCGCCGCGCCGCCGCGCTCTCCGCCCTGCTGCTCGCGGCGTTGCTCCTCGCCGGCTGCGGCGCACCGCAGGACGCGCCCGCCGCAGAGCCGACGCCGGAGCCGCTTTGCGCGCATGACTGGCGGGACGGCGTGTGCAGCCTCTGCGGCGAGGTCTGCGTCCACGACTGGGCTGAGGGCGTGTGCCGCGTCTGCGGCATGGTCTGCGCCCACGACTGGGCCGAGGGCGTGTGCCGCGTCTGCGGCATGGTCTGCGCCCACGACTGGGACGAAGGCGTCTGCACGATCTGCGGCCGGGTCTGCACGCACGAGGACCATGACCGCGAGACGCGCGAATGCCGCGTGTGCGGGCTGACGGTTCCGCACCGCTACGTCAACTGCGTATGCAGCTGCGGGGCGCGGCCGCAGTATGTCGAGGATCTCAAGCTCTATCCCGAGGAGGTCCTCGTCAACGAGGAGGGTCCGGGGCAGATCGACAGCTACGTTTACAACCGCCTCACCGGGGAGATCGTCGAAGGCGACAGAAAAAGAAACCATTTCGAGCGCGTGGTCCTGATCTACACGCCCTGCGGCTACGACCCCGAGGGGGCCTACGACGTCGTGTTCCTCACGAACGCGTCGAACACCAACAGCGCGGCCTGGCTGACCAAGGGTTATTCCTTCGACTCGCAGCACTGCCATTTTACCGGCAAGAAGCTCCTCGACGGCATGATCGCCCAGGGCTACTGCGAGCCGACGATCTTCGTGTCGATCGAGTATCGCCGGAATGCCAGCCCGGCAAAGACCGCCGAGATGTACGAGCGGGAGCTGCGGCGCGACGTGCTGCCCTTCCTCATCGAGAACTACGCCACCTACGCCTCTCTCGACGAAAACCGCCGCGTGATCCCCGCGCGGGAGCACTTTGCCCATACGGGCGCCTCCTTCGGCTCGACCATGTCCTGGGAGCTGATGACGCGCTGCGCGGACCTCTTCTCATACTGGGGCCTCTACTCCGGCCGCCTGTCCGAGGGCGTCCCGATCGTCCGTGCCATCGACGAGGCCGCCGCGCAGTACCCGCTGGATTTCGTCTACGTCGGCGGCGGCAAGGGAGAGCCGGCCTCCGGCACCTTCGAAAAATATACCGCCGGGATCATCGAGGACTGCGTCAGTCTCGAGGAAGGCAAGAATATCGCGTTCCTCAACCTGGACCACGCGATCCACTGGCATCCGACCTGGTTCGTCCTGCTGCACAACAGCATGCAGGTCTTCTTCCGCAACCGCTACGAGCCTCTCGGCTGAGCGGCGGCGTAAACGGGGAGACGCCCCTTCCGAAAAGGGCGTCTCCCCGTTTTTCTTTCGTCTTGCAAGCAGCGGGAAACGATGATAGAATAATCAAAGAAGCACTCTCGTTCCCATACTTTTCAAGGAGGTTCGCTTGGATGAAAAAGTTTTTCAAGATTCTGGGCCTGCTCGTTCTCGTGATCGTGCTCGCGCTCGCCGCGCTGATCGGCGTGCTGTCGGCCACGGAGTACAATCCCGCTCCGGTCGTGGAAGCCGAGACGGTCGAGGCCGGCGCGGCCGCCGCGACGGCGCCGATCCCGCAGGGCGCGGAGCTGAAGCTCCTGAGCTGGAACATCGGCTACGCCGGGCTCGGCAAGGGCTCGGACTTTGTGCTCGACGGCGGCACGCACATGCGCGCCGCGGACAAGGATACGGTCGAAAAATACCTCGCCGGCATCGCGGAGACCATCCGCGGCGGGGAATACGACCTCGTGCTGCTTCAGGAGGTCGACCAGAATTCCTCCCGCACCTATAAGATCAAGGAGGATACGGCGCTGGCCGTCAACGCCGCGTACTTTGCGAAGAACTATTCCTGCCTCTACGTTCCCAATCCCAACACCTATTTCATCGACCCCTTCGGCAGGATCAACAGCGGGCTGATGACCGACACCGGGCTCTTTACGAGCGAGCGCGCCGAGCGGCAGGCTCTTCCCTGCCCCTTCTCCTGGCCGTTGCGCATCGTGAACCTCAAGCGCTGCCTGCTGGTGAACTACATGCCCATCGAGGGCAGCGACAAGCAGCTCGTGCTCGTCAACCTGCATCTCGAGGCCTATGACGACGGCGAAGGCAAGATCGCGCAGACGAAGCAGCTCATGGACTTCCTCGCGCAGGAGTATCAGAAGGGCAACTATGTGATCGCCGCGGGCGACTTTAACCAGGTCTTCCCCGGCGCGCTCGAGGCCTATCCGAACACACATCCCGAGAACTGGATCCCCGGCATGCTCGAGGAGAGCAGCCTGCCCGAGGGCTTCTCTTACGTGTACGACCTCGCCGTGCCGAGCTGCCGCCTGCTCAACCAGCCCTACGACCCGTCCGACACGGTCAATACGCAGCACTATGTGATCGACGGCTACATCGTCTCCCCGAACGTCACGGTGGAGGCGGTCGAGACGCTTGATCTCGGCTTTGAGAACTCCGACCACAACCCGGTGGAGCTCGCCGTCAGGCTCGGCTGAGCAAAGCCGAGGCTCCCGCTGCGAAGCGCCCCCTTTCTCCCGACCGGGAGAAAGGGGGCGCTTCTTCGGTCTCCGGCGGCCGCCGCGCGGCGAAAAAGGTAAAAACAGCCCCGGCGCCGTCTTTACAGCGGCGCGGGGGCTGTGATACGATGGAGCAAAGAACACCGGAGAGGGAGGAAAAAGAGCATGAGCGGGATCAAGGGGCGCTTCGCGCCGACGCCGAGCGGCAATATGCATATCGGCAACGCCTTCTGCTATCTGCTCGCGTGGCTCTCGGCCCGCTCGCAGGGCGGGAAGCTCGTGCTGCGCTTCGAGGACTGCGATCTGATGCGCATGCGGCCGGAGGCCGTGGCGCAGACCTTTTCCGATCTGCGCTGGCTCGGGCTCGACTGGGACGAGGGCCCCGCGGACGAAAAGCGCGGCGGGCCGTATTTCCAGTCCTGCCGCACGGAGATCTACGAGAAGTACTTCGACGAGCTCCGCGCGCGCGGCGCGGTCTATCCCTGCTTCTGCTCGCGGCAGGACGTGCGTCTCGCCGCGGCGCCCCATCCCGGCGAGGGCGGCGCGGTCTATCCCGGTACCTGCCGCGCTCTGCGCGATGACGAGATCGCCGCGCGTGCGAAAAGGCGTCCGCCCGCGTGGCGGCTGCGGCTCGAGGACGAAGAGATCGTTTTCACCGACGCGCTCTGCGGCGAGCAGCGCTGCGCGATCGCGCGCGAGCGCGGCGACTTCCCCATCCGCCGCTCCGACGGCGTGTTCTGCTATCAGTTCACCACCGCGCTTGACGACGCGCTCATGGGCGTGAGCGAGGTCGTGCGTTCGCGCGATCTGCTCGACTCCACGCCCTGGCAGATCTATGTGCAGCGGCTCTTCGGCTTTTCGCCGCCGCGCTTCCTGCACATCCCGATGATCCTCGACGAGGAGGGCCGCCGCATGGCCAAGCGCGATTTTGCGCTCTCTCTGCGCGAGATCCGCCGCTTCTATTCGCCCGAGGAGGTGCTCGGTCAGCTGGGCTGGCTCGCCGGCCTGCGCGATTCGTATCGGCCATGCACGCTGCCGGAACTGCTGAGCGGCTTTTCGTGGGAACGCCTGCCGTCGGACGACATTGTGCTCCCGCGGGAGCTCTTTGCGCGCTGCGCCGAATGATTTTTCCCGCGTCGGGAAATACTAACTCCACTCTTGTTTTCGGGGGTGGAGCTTTTTTATGCAGGGAAAGGTTGAGATCTGCGGTGTGAACACGGCGGCGCTGCCGGTTCTGAAAAGCACGGAGACGCGGCAGCTGCTGGAGCAGGCCCAGCAGGGGGATCGGGAAGCGCGGGAGC
>CAMVJF010000088.1 GCA_947167725.1 uncultured Clostridia bacterium
AAGACGATGCCGACCTTCCACTTCACGTCGCGGCGGCTGAACGTGCTCGCGTTGATGTCCTCCCCGCCGAAGTAGACCTTGCCCTCGGTGGGCTGCAGCAGCGCGTTGAGGTGCTGGATGAAGGTGGACTTGCCCGAGCCGGTATGCCCGATGACGCCCACGAGCTGCCCCTGCGGGATCGTGAGCGTGACGTCCTCTATGGCGACTTTTTCAAACGGAGTCCCCGCGCTGTAAACGTGGCGCAGATTCTCCACACGGATCTCTGACATAGCGTTACGACCTTGTCTGTTTCTTCATTTCCTCTGCGATCACCGCAGCGCAGCTCTGCTCGTCGAGACGGTCGAGCGGCAGGGCGAAGCCGAGATTGCGCAGCTCATAGAGCAGCTTCGTGGTCTCCGGCACGGCGAGGCCCTCGCGGGCCATGAGTTCCACGTCGGAGAAGATCTCCGCGGGCGTGCCGACGGCCTTGATATAGCCGTTGGACATGATGACGAGCTTGTCCGCGCCGATGCACTCGTCCATGTGGTGGGTGATGAGCACGACCGTCATGCCTTTCTCGCGGCACAGGCGCGTGACGGTGGAGAGCACCTCCTCGCGCCCCTGCGGGTCGAGCATGGCCGTCGGCTCGTCCAGCACGATGATCTTCGGCTGCATGGCGATGACCCCGGCGATGGCGACGCGCTGCTTTTGTCCGCCTGAGAGCAGATGCGGCGCGTGCGTCCGGTATTCGTACATGCCCACCTGCCGCAGCGCCTCGTCCACCCGGCGGCGGATCTCCTCGCTGGGCACGCCCAGATTTTCCGGGGCGAAGGCCACGTCGTCCTCGACGACGTTCGCCACGATCTGGTTGTCGGGGTTCTGAAAGACCATGCCGACGCGGCGGCGGATCTCAAAGACCTTTTCCTCGTCGGCGCTGTCGATCCCGTCGACCAGCACCTTGCCCTCGTCGGGCGTGAGGATGGCGTTCATGTGCTTGGCGAGCGTGGACTTGCCGCTGCCGTTGTGGCCGAGTACGGCGACGAACTCGCCCTCCTCGATCTCGAGATCGACCCCGCAGAGGCTCTCAAGCTCGTCCCCGGGATAGGTGTAATGCACTTGTTGAAAGCGGATGATGCTCATAGCTGCTCCTGAAGTTTGGATGATGGGGCGCGTGTCATTCCCCGGATACGGACCATCTGCAGGTCGCGCCGCAGGGCAGGACGAGCCCGCTCGCCGTGACCGGCAGGCCGAGCTCCCGACTGTCCGAGCGCCCGCCGCAGCGCGCCGTGAAAATGCTCTCGGTCACATAGCTCAAGACCGAGGGGGAAAGCCCCGTGGTGTAGGAATTGATCAGCACGAACAGCGGCTCGTCGGAGAGCACGCCCGCGCAGAGCGACACGAAAGGCCACAGGTCCTTTTCGAGCTTCCAGACCTCGCCGCCCGGGCCGCGCCCGTAGGAGGGCGGGTCCATGATGATCGCGTCGTAGCGGCGTCCGCGGCGGATCTCCCGCTCGACAAACTTGGCGCAGTCGTCCACGATCCAGCGGATCGGCGCCTCGGACAGCCCGGAGGCCGCAGCGTTCTCTTTGCCCCAGGCGACCATGCCCTTCGCCGCGTCGACGTGACAGACGCTCGCGCCCGCCGCGGCGCAGGCCAGCGTGGCCGCGCCGGTGTAGCCGAAGAGGTTGAGGACGCTGATCGGACGATGCGCGCCGCGGATCTTCTCCGCCGCCCAGTCCCAGTTGCAGGCCTGCTCGGGGAAGATGCCCGTGTGCTTGAAGTTCATAGGCTTGACGTTGAAGACGAGCTCGCCGTAGCGGATGGTCCAGCTCTCGGGCAGGGCGGACTTGTCCCAGCTCCCGCCGCCGCTCTCGCTGCGCTGATAGCGGCCGTCGCGCACCTTCCAGTGCGGATCGCGCCGCGGCGTCTCCCAGATCGCCTGCGGGTCCGGCCGCACGAGGTAATACTCTCCCCAGCGCTCCAGCTTTTCGCCCCGCGAGCAGTCGATCAGTTCAAAATCCTTCCACTTGTCCGAAACGTACATAGGCGCCTCTTCGTTCTCTCAAAGCATACTTATCCATATTACACAGTTAACCATGGTATTTTACCATCAAAAGCCCGTCGGGTCAAGGGAGGAAAGCGGCGAAAGCGTGCGCGGAAAAGTCCCCCGTTGAGGGGGCGGCCGCCGCTCTCGCGCCGCAGCGGGCGGATCACATCTGCCCGCCGCAGGAGAAAGCAGCAGCCGTCCCGAACGACAGAGCGCAAAAACATAAAGAGGGGGGCAAGCCCCCTCTCTTTTGTCGTTCGTCTTATTCTTCTCCCGCCGCCTCGACGAGCAGCGTCACCTCGTTGTTCTCCACGCGCGCGACGCCGCGGCCGACCGCGAGACTGCTCTCGCCGTCCTCGTCGCGGAGCCTCAGCGTCCCTTTCGCCACGGTGCAGAGCATCGGCGCATGGTCGGCGAGCACGCCGAGCGAGCCCTCTGGCAGCGGGATCCTGACGTAGTCCGCGCGGCGGTCGAGCGCCGTGCCCGACGGCGTGACGACCTGCAAACGGATGCGCCCCGCCATCACGCGTACTCCCCGCGCTTCGCGAGGACCTCGTCGATCGTGCCGCACAGCAGAAAGGCCTGCTCGGGCAGCTCGTCCACGTCGCCGCCGAGGATGGCCTGGAAGCCCTTGATCGTGTCCTCGATCCTGACGTAGCGGCCCTCCATGCCGGTGAAGTTCTCCGCCACGTGGAAGGGCTGGGAAAGAAAACGCTGGATGCGCCGCGCGCGGTTGACCACCGCGCGGTCCTCCGCGCCGAGCTCGTCCATGCCGAGGACGGCGATGATGTCCTGCAGCTGGCGGTATTTCTCCAGCACGCTCTGCACGGCGCGTGCCGTCTCGTAGTGCTTCGCGCCGATGACGGCCGGGTCGAGGATGCGGGAGGTGGAGTCCAGCGGGTCGACCGCCGGATAGATGCCGAGCTCCGCGATCGAACGCGAGAGCACGGTCGTGGCGTCCAGGTGGGCGAAGGCCGTCGCCGGGGCCGGGTCGGTCAGGTCGTCGGCCGGGACGTAGATCGCCTGAACCGAGGTGACCGAGCCGCGCGTCGTGGAGGTGATGCGCTCCTGCAGCGAGCCCATCTCGGTCGCGAGCGTCGGCTGATAGCCGACGGCAGAGGGCATGCGGCCCAGAAGCGCAGAAACCTCGGAGCCCGCCTGGGTGAAGCGGAAGATATTGTCGATGAACAGCAGCACGTCCTGTCCGCTGCGGTCGCGGAAATCCTCCGCGATCGTCAGCCCCGAGAGCGGCACGCGCAGTCTCGCGCCGGGCGGCTCGTTCATCTGGCCGAAGACCAGCGCGGTCTTGTTGATGACGCCGGATTCGTTCATCTCGTTCCACAGATCGTTGCCCTCGCGGCTGCGCTCGCCCACGCCCGCAAACACGGAATAGCCGCCGTGCTCATAGGCGATGTTGCGGATCAGCTCCATGATGAGCACCGTCTTGCCGACGCCCGCGCCGCCGAAGAGGCCGATCTTGCCGCCCTTGGCGTAGGGCGCAAGCAGGTCGACGACCTTGATGCCGGTCTCGAGGACCTCCGTCGAGGGGCGCACCTCGGTAAAGGGCGGCGCCTCGCGGTGGATGGGCAGACGCATTTCCGCCTCGACCGGGCCCTTTCCGTCGATGGGGTCGCCCACGACGTTGAACATGCGGCCCAGAGTCTTTTCTCCGACGGGCATGGTGATGGACGCGCCGGTGTTGATCGCCTCCATGCCGCGGGAAATGCCGTCGGTCGCGGCGAGCGCGATGCAGCGCACGATGCCGCCGCCGGTCTGCTGTACGGCCTCGAGCGTGACCTTGCGGTCGGGCAGGCGGATCTCGATGGCGTTGTAAAGCTCCGGAAGCTCCTCCGGGAGGAAGGCGATATCGACCACCGGGCCGATCACCCGTTTGACCTCGCCCTTACTCATGCTTTCCCTCCTCCAAAGCGTTCGCGCCGCCGACGATCTCGGAGATCTCCGTCGTGATCGCGCTCTGGCGCGCGTGATTCAGCTCGAGCCGCAGCTTGTCGAGAAGCTGCTCGGTGTTGTCGGATGCGGCGGTCATCGCCGTCATCCGCGCGGTGTGTTCGCCGGTTTTCGCCTCCAGCAGCACGGCGCGCACCGTGCTGTCGAGAACGAGCTCGACGAGCGCGTCCGTGACGGTCTCTGCGTCGGGCTCGAGGATCAGCGGCGTTTTTTCTCCCTGCTCCGCCGCCGCGGCAAGCGGCAGCAAGCGCAGCGCCGTCGGCTCCTGCCGCAGCGCAGAGAGATATTCCTCATAGACGAGGATGATCTCGTCGGCCTCGCCGGCGCGGTAGATCGCCTTGATTCTCTCCGCGAGGCGCTGTGCGTCCTCCTCGGAGGGCGCGTCGGGAATGTCGTCGATCGTCTCCTCCACCGGCAGATGCGCGGCGCCGAGCTGCTCGCGGCCCCAGCGGCCGACGACGAGCAGAAAGCATTCGTGCTCCTCGCTCTCGAGCCGCCCCTCCATGAACTTCACGAGCGCCGTGTTGTAAACGCCGCAGAGTCCCCGGTTGCCGACGAAGAGCACATAGCAGACGCGCCGGATCTCCCGAGGCGCCGTATACGCGCCGGAGGACGCGGCGGCGTCCTCCCCGAGACGCGCGAGCATGTCCCGCGCGGCGGCGGCAAAGGGACGGAGGGCGTTCATGGACTGCTGCGTGCGCTTGAGCTTCGCCGCGGCGACCATCTTCATGGACTTCGTGATCTTCCGTGTGCTCTCCACGCTTTTGATGTGCGTCCGGATCGCGCGCACGTTGGCCATGGCTCTCCCCCCTTCCGGTATCTGTCGGAGGACGGGGCGTCTGTGACGCCGTCCCCGCAGGCGATCGTTTATCGGAACTGTTCCGTGTAGTCTCCGATGACCTCGCGCAGACGCGCAAGCTCGTCCTTTGTGAGCTTTCTGCCGGAGAGCACGATATCGTCGAGCTCCGGGATGCGGCTGTGAACGAAGGGCAGCAGCCCCTGTTCATAGCGCGCAACGTCGCGCAGCTCCACGCCGTCGCAGAAGCCCTCGCTCGCCGCGAAGATCGAGACGACCTGATCCTCCGCGCTCATGGGCGCGTACTGGCCCTGCTTGAGCAGCTCGGTCATGCGGTCGCCGCGGTGCAGCGTCGCGCGCGTGGCCTTGTCGAGATCGGAGCCGAACTGCGAAAAGGCCGCGAGCTCGCGGTACTGCGCGAGATCCATGCGCAGACGGCCCGCCACCTGCTTCATTGCGCCGAGCTGGGCCGCGCCGCCGACACGCGAGACCGACAGGCCCACGTTGACGGCCGGGCGGACGCCGGCGTTGAAGAGGTCGGTTTCCAGAAAGATCTGGCCGTCCGTGATGGAGATGACGTTTGTCGGGATATAGGCGGCGATATCGCCCGCCTGGGTCTCGATGATCGGCAGCGCGGTCATGCTGCCGCCGCCCGCCTCCTCGTTGAGGCGCGCCGCGCGCTCAAGCAGGCGCGAGTGGAGATAGAAAACGTCTCCGGGATAGGCTTCGCGTCCGGGCGGACGGTGCAGCAGCAGCGAGATCTCGCGGTAGGCCACCGCCTGCTTGGTCAGATCATCGTAGACGATCAGCACGTCGCGGCCCTTGTGCATGAAATACTCGCCCATCGCGGCGCCGGAATAGGGCGCCATGTAGAGCATCGGCGCGCTCTCGGAGGCGTTGGCGCACACGACGATGGTATAATCCATCGCGCCGTGCTGCTCGAGCCGCCGCACCACCGAGGCGACCGTGGATTCCTTTTGTCCGATCGCGACGTAGATACAGATCATATCCTTGCCGCGCTGGTTGATGATCGCGTCGACCGCGATCGCGGTCTTGCCCGTCTGGCGGTCGCCGATGATCAGCTCGCGCTGGCCGCGGCCGATCGGGATCAGGGCATCGATGGCCTTGATGCCTGTCATCATCGGAACGGAGACCGGACGGCGTTCGATCACGCCGGGCGCCGGGCTCTCCACCGGGCGGGTCTCGGCGGTGCGGATCTCGCCTTTGCCGTCCACCGGCCGGCCGAGCGTGTCCACGACGCGGCCGAGCAGCGCCTCGCCCACGGGCACCTCCATCACGCGGCGGGTGCGCAGGACGGTGTCGCCCTCGCGCACCTCCTCGTAGTTGCCCAGCAGCGCCACACCGACGCTGCCGTCCTTGAGATCCATGACCATGCCGCGCAGCGCGCCGCGAAAGGCCAGCATCTCGCCCGCCATCACGTCGTAAAGACCGGTGACGCTGCAGATGCCGTCCGAGATCGAGGCGACGTGGCCGATCTGATAGACCTCCATCCCGCCCTCGATGTGGGACAGATTTTCTTTGATCTGCTCGCCGACCGATTTTCCGTCCGCGTCGTCCGCGGCGAGCTCCTTTTGCGCGCGCGTGAGCATGCCCGCGACGCTGCCGTCAAAGACCGTGTCGCCGGTCTCGATGCGCAGACCGCCGATCAGCGCCGGGTCGACCGTGACCTTCAGCTCGGTCTCCAGCCCCCGGCCGCCCGCCTTGGCGAGACCCGCGGCGATCGCCCGCTCGATGCGCGGCGCTTCCGCGGTCATGCTCTGCTCGGCAAAGGAGACGCGGATCTTCGCCGCGCCCGCGCGGTAAAAGCTGTCCAACTCGCCCGCGGTGGGGCAGTAATCGCGCTCGAAATCCGCGATCATCCGCTCACAGACCGCGCGGCGTGCGGGGGCGTATTTTTCCTGTGCCATCAGGGCCGCCGCGGCGGCGCCGATCTTCCCGGCCGCCTCTCGCCCAAGGCTCTGCCTCGCGTCGCTGCGCAGGAACGCGGCCTTTCTCCCGCTCTCTTCCAGGAGCCGGGCGGCGTTCGCTTCGCTCAGCTTCCGCGCGGCCTCGCTGACCTTTTCGGCGTCCTTCCTGGCCTCCGAGAGAATGGCAAGGCAGTCTTTTTCTCCCTCCGCCTCCACATCCGGGATGGTGTCCAGGATG
>CAMVJF010000089.1 GCA_947167725.1 uncultured Clostridia bacterium
GGCCGCGATCGCCGCGGCCAGGTCGGAGGGGGATTCGCTGGGCGGGATCGTCGAGTGCGCGGTCTTCTCTCTGCCCGCCGGGCTCGGCGGGCCTCTGTTCGAGGGGCTCGAAGGCCGGCTCGCCGAGGCGCTCTTCGCCATCCCCGCCGTCAAGGGCGTGGACTTCGGCGCGGGCTTCGGTGCCGCGCGCCTGCGCGGGAGCGAGAACAACGATCCCTTCGTGCTCCGCGGCGGCCGCGTCGTGACCGAGACGAACCGCTGCGGCGGTCTGCTCGGCGGGATCACGGACGGCATGCCTCTGCGCTTTCGCGTCGCCTTCAAGCCCACGCCCTCGATCGCGAAGGCGCAGCGCAGCGTCGATCTGGACAGGATGGAAGAGACGGAGCTCGTGATCGCAGGCCGTCACGACCCCTGCGTCGTGCCGCGCGCCGTCCCTTGCGTGGAGGCGGCGGCCGCGCTCGTGCTCTGCGACGCGCTGCTCGGCGCCGATATGTCCGGAGAGGGCCTCCCGGCTCTGCGCGGACGCATCGACGGCATCGACCGCGAGCTGCTCGCGCTCTTTGAGCGGCGTCTCGCCGTCTGCGGCGAGATCGCGGCGTACAAGCAGAAGCACGGTCTCGCGGTCCTCGACGGCGCGCGCGAGGAGGAAAAGCTGCGCGCGATTCGCTCGCTGAGCGATCCGGCGCTGCGGGACTACGACGAGGCGCTCTGGCGCGAGATCATGGCGCTGAGCCGCCGCCGTCAGCGCGAGCTGACGGGAAGGGAGAACGAGGAATGAAAAAATGCGGACTTGTCGGCGGGAAGCTCGGCCACAGCTATTCCCCCTATATCCACGCGAAGCTGGCGGACTATGCGTACCGTCTTTACGAACTGGCCCCGGAGGAACTAGAGGGCTTCATCCGCGGCGGCGAGTGGGACGGGCTGAACGTCACGATCCCCTATAAAAAGACGGTGCTGCCCTGGTGCGACGAGCTCTCGGACACGGCGCGCCGCATCGGCTGCGTCAACACCCTCGTGCGCCGCGCCGACGGGAGCATTTACGGCGACAACACCGACGCCTACGGCTTTCGGCTGCTGCTGCGCCGCGCGGGGATCGACCCCGCGGGAAAGAAGGTCCTCGTCTTCGGCAGCGGCGGCGCCTCGGTCATGGCCTGCGCCGTGCTCGAGGAGCTCGGGGCCGGGAGCGTCACGGTCGTCTCCCGCCGCGGGGAGGACAACTATGAAAACCTCCCGCGCCACTACGACGCGGAGATCCTCGTCAACGCCACGCCTCTCGGCATGTACCCCGACAATGGCTCCGCGCCCTGCCCGCTCGCGCCCTTCACGTGCTGCGAGGGCGTGGCCGACGTGGTCTATAATCCGGCGCGCACGGCCCTTCTGCTCGACGCGGAGGCGCGGGGCATCCCCTGCTCCAACGGGCTGTATATGCTCGTCGCGCAGGCCAAGCGTTCCGCCGAGCAGTTCCTCGGCGCCGCGATCGACGACGGCGTGATCGACCGCATCGAGCGCGCGCTCTCCTTTGATATGCGCAACCTCGTCCTTGTCGGCATGCCCGGCTGCGGCAAGAGCACGGTCGCGAAGCTGCTCGCCGAGGCGCTGGGGCGCGAGTGCGTCGAGGCGGACGCCGAGATCGAGCGCGCGGCGGGCATGACGATCCCCGAGATCTTCGCCCTCGGCGGCGAGGATCGCTTCCGCGCGATCGAGACCGGGGTCCTCGCCTCGCTCGGCAAGCTCTCGGGCAGGGTGATCTCCAGCGGCGGCGGCTGCGTCACGCGCGAGGAGAACTATCCGCTGCTGCACCAGAACGGCACGATCGTCTGGCTGCGGCGCGACACGGCGAAGCTCACGAAGGAGGGCCGCCCGATCTCGCTGCGCAGCGATCTCGGCGAGCTCTATGAGCGCCGCAGACCGCTCTACGAGCGTTTTGCCGACTACACCGTCTCCAACGACGGCGCGCCCGAGGATACCGTGCGCGAGATCCTCGCGCTCACGAGGCTCTGAACAGGACACGCGTTCCCGCCGCAAGCGGTTTTTTGCGGCGGGAACGCTGTTTTTTCTCTTTTGCTCTCCGTTCGGCACAGATTGTTGTTGAAACGCGGCGCGCTTTCATGTTAGAATATACAAAAGTGAAAAACAGCCGTACGCCCCGCACGGCGTTCGGCGCACGGGATCCCGGATAACCGGGCTCAACGGAGCCACGCAGTCAGATATACAGGAGGTCAGGATGGAAACAAGAGCATTCAGAGAAGGGGCGGTCATCTTCCGTCAGGGCGACAAGGGTGACTGCCTGTACGACGTCTATCAGGGCAGGGTCGGCATTTACGCGGACTACGGCACGGAGCGCGAGCAGCTTCTGGCGGAATACTACACGGATCAGTTCTTCGGCGAGATGGGCCTGCTCGACCGCGCGCCGCGCAGCGCCACGGCGGTCGCGCTGGAGGACACGACCCTCGGCATCATCACCGAGGAGACCTTCGGCGAGTACTTCCGCAGCAAGCCCGCCAAGGTGCTTATGATCATGCAGCAGCTCAGCCAGAACCTTCGCAGGAGGACCAACGACTATTTCGAGGTCTGCCGCAGCATCCACGAGCTGGCAGAGAAGGAGGGGATCGCATGATCGTCAAAACGTTCAAAAAGGGCGAGGTCATCTTCCGCCAGGGCGACTACGCCGAGGAGATGTACGATATCCGCTTCGGCAGCGTCGCCGTCTATGTCGGCTACGGCACGGACGACGAGACTCAGCTCACCACGCTCAAAGCCGGGCAGTTCCTCGGCGAGATGGGCATGATCGAGTCCTATCCCCGCAGCGCCACCGCCGTCGCCGCGGAGGACGGCACAGAGCTCGTCACCATCGACCGCGACACGCTCTCGGAGTATTTCAAGAACCAGCCGGAGCGCCTGCTCGAGATCATGCGTCACATCAGCATGCGCATCCGCGTCCTGACCGAGGAGTACACCGAGGCCTGCCGCATCCGCGACGAGCTGATCGCGACGCAGAAGAAGCCGGAGACGCGCAAAAAGTCCCTGCTCGAGCGTATCCGCGAGTATCTCGATTTCTACAACGAGTGCCTGAAATCCGTTCCGGTGGACTATATCTCCCTCAACCCCGAGTTCTACCATTTCTCCGGCGGCCGCCACTGGGAATAAGCTGAAGAAGAACAAACCCTGAGATCGCTCCGCGCCCCACGCGGAGCGATCGGGCGTGAAGGGAGTTTTTTTGTCGTGGAACGACAGCAGTTCATCCAAAACAGCATCATACGCGATCTGGCGGAGGGCGTGATGGTCGTCCGCTTCGACGGCGTGATCGAGCAGGCGAACGACGCGGCGCTGCAGATCCTTGAACGGGAGCGCGGCGAGCTTCTCGGCCGCCGCTTTGCCGCCGCCTTCTTCACCGACGACGAGAACGACGCCTTTATCCAGAGCGTGCTCGACGCCGTCTATGAAAAAGGCCGCCGGCAGGAGAGCTACGTCCCCTACCGCCGGGGCGGGAAGGTCAAGCAGCTGCGCATCGTTTCGTCCTGTCTGCATGAGGACGAGCGCGTGATCGGCGTGATCCTGCTCATCAGCGACATCACCGAGCTGAGCGAGATGCGCGACGCGATCCGCGCCATGAACACGATCCAGAGCCTCAACCGTCAGCTGGAGCTGCGCAACCGCGTCCTGCAGGAGACTTTCGGCCGCTACCTTTCGGACGACGTCGTCCGGGAGATCCTCGACTCTCCCGGCGGCTGGCAGCTCGGCGGGCAAAAGCGCCGCCTCACGGTCCTGATGAGCGACCTGCGCGGCTTCACGGCCATGAGCGAGCGCATGGAGCCCCAGGCGCTCGTCTCGATGCTCAACCACTATTTCGCCCTCATGTACGAGGAGATCGAGCGCTTCCGCGGCACGCTCATCGAGTTTCTCGGCGACGGCATGATGGTCATATTCGGCGCGCCCGCGGAGAGCTCGAGCCACGCCGCCGACGCGGCGGCCGCAGCGATCGGGATGCAGCGGCGTATGAAGGAGGTCAATCTCTGGAACGCCGAGCACGGCTATGAGCCGCTCGGCATGGGCATCGGCATCAACACCGACACGGTGATCCTCGGCAACATCGGCTCGGAAAAGCGCACGAAATACGGTGTGCTCGGCGCTGCGGTCAACCTGACCGGCCGGATCGAGAGCTATACGACGGCCGGGCAGATCCTGATCTCCTCCTCCACCCGGGAGGCGATCGGCGCAGAGCTCGGCGTCCGGCGGACGCTCCGGGTGCTTCCCAAGGGCATGGACAGGGAGATCACGCTCTACGATATCTGCGCCCTCGGCGCGCCCTACGCGATCGCGCTGGAGTCCGGGGAGAAGCCCCCTCTGCGCCCGCTCGTGCCGGTGACGCTGCGCTATACGCTCCTCGACGGAAAGCACGCGGAGGGCGGCGTCCGCGAGACGGAGCTGCTCGCGCTGTCGGACGACGAGGCTCTGCTCGGCTCCGGCACGGCGCTCGGGCTCTATGACAATATCCGCATCGTGCTCGGCGACGGGCTCTACGCCAAGGTCACGGACATACGGGCGGAGGGTGTCCGCGTCTGCTTTACGGCAAAGCCGCCGGAGTTCGCCGCGTGGAGGGACGCTCTCTGGGGCGCGTCCTCCGGGAGGAAGGAGGCTCAGCCATGAATCAGCCCTTTTCCCTGACGGTGCTCGGTGCGCGCGGCTCGATGGCGAGCGGCCGCCGGGAGCTGATGCGCTTCGGCGGGGACAGTTCCTGCTACATGGTGCGCGCGGGAGACGAGACGGTCTTTCTCGACGCGGGGAGCGGCCTCGTCTCCGCGCCCCCGCGCTTTCCGAAGCCGCCGGTCGTCCTGCTGAGCCATCTGCATCTCGACCATCTGCTCGGGCTGGGGATGTACCCCGGCTTCGACGTCCCCGGGCAGCGGGCGCGCATCTTCGTCCCCTTCTGTGAGAGCGAGGCGGAGGCGAACGCCCTGCTGGACCGCGTGTTCTCTCCCCCGATCTGGCCGCTGCGCCTCTCCGCTTTCCGGGGCGAGCCCGTGCTCCTGCCCCTGCCGGATCGGCTTGCGCTCGGAGACCTCCTCATCGAGACGATGGAGGGACACCATCCGGACCGCGCCATGATCTTCCGGCTCAGCTTCGAGGGACGGAGCATCGTCTACGCGACGGACTATGAGTACGAGGAGAGCTCTTTTGAAACGCTCGCCGACTTCGCGCGGGGCGCGGAGCTGCTGCTCTGCGACGCGCAGTTCACCGACGAGGAGTATCCTGCCCGGCGCGGCTTCGGCCACTCGACGCCCGGCATGGCGCTCGAGCTCCTGCGCCGCAGCGACGCGAAGCGGCTGCTCCTCATCCATCATTCCCCCTCCGTTGAGGACGAGACCCTGCTGCTCCGGGAGCGGACGCTGGAAGACCGGCGCGCCTCCTACGCGCGCGAGGGCATGACCATCGAACTGCAGGACCTCTGATAATCGCATCCTCCGGCCGCGCGTCCCCGTCGACGCGCGGCCGTTTTTTGCTCCCCGACGCGCCGCCGACGCACGCTTGATGTTTTCCGGGCGATGTGGTATGCTGGAATGGTAAGAACAGGAGCGTGATCATCCTTGCGAATGAGAAGAAAGCCCCATCTCGACGCGCGGCTGGAAAAATGCGCGGCCGTGCTCATCGAACAGGGCGGGGCATACAGGGGCCGCTGGTGCGAGAGCTTCGGAAAGCGGCGGGAAGTGCGCGTGGAGCTCGGCTGCGGCAAGGGCCGCTTCACGGCCGACTGCGCCGCCGCGGAGGGCGACATCCTTCTCGTGGCGATCGAGCGCGACCCGAGCGCCCTCGTCATGGCGATGGAGCTCGCGCTCTCGCGCGGGCTTGAAAACATCCGCTTTGTGCTCGGCGACGTCGGCATGCTCGGCGAGCTCTTCGCCCCCGGCGAGGTCGGACGGATCTACCTCAACTTCCCCGACCCCTGGCCGAAGAGCCGCGACGCCAAGCTGCGGCTTACCGCGCCAAACTTTCTGCGGCGCTACGCCTCGGTGCTCGCGCCGGGCGGAGAGCTGCACTTCAAGACCGACAACACGCCGCTCTTCGACTGGTCGCTGGAGCAGTTTGCCGGCGAGGGCTGGACGCTGCGGGACGTGACGCACGACCTGCACGCCGACGGTCTCGTCGGGATCCTGACCGGCTACGAGGCGAAGTTTGTCGCCGCGGGCCTGAAGATCAACCGTCTCGCCGCCGTGCGCACGGCGGAGACGAAAACGCTCTCCGACGGCGAGCTGCCGCGGCTGCGCAACGCCTCGCTGTGCGACGCGCGGGGCTATGAGGAGAGTCTGGAAACGAACGCAAAGAAGGAGCGGACATGAGATTCATTTCCTGGAACGTCAACGGACTGCGCGCCGCGCGCGCCAAGGGCTTTGATGAGATCTTCCTCGCCCTCTCGCCCGACTTCTTCTGCCTGCAGGAGACCAAGCTCCAGCCTGGGCAGATCGACATCGACATGCCCGGCTACGAGAGCTACTGGTGCTACGCCGACAAGAAGGGCTATTCCGGCACGGCGGTCTTCACGAAGCACACACCGCTCTCCGTCGCCTACAACATCGGCGCGGAGGAGCACAGCCACGAGGGCCGCGCCGTCACGCTCGAGTATGAGGATTTCTTCCTCGTGTGCGTCTACACGCCCAACGCCCAGGACGGCCTCCGGCGCATCGACTACCGCATGGCATGGGAGGACGCTTTCCGCGAATACCTGCTCTCGCTCGACGCGAAAAAGGCCGTCGTCGTCTGCGGCGATCTGAACGTCGCGCACGAGGAGATCGACCTGAAGAACCCCAAGGCCAATATCGGCAACGCGGGCTTTTCCTACGAGGAGCGCGGCAAATTCACCGAGCTTCTCGACAGCGGCTTTACCGACACCTTCCGCTATCTCTACCCCGACCGACGCGACGCCTACTCCTGGTGGAGCTACCGCGCCGCC
>CAMVJF010000090.1 GCA_947167725.1 uncultured Clostridia bacterium
ATACGAACACGACGAACAGGCGATCGACCCGAAATGCGGCTGCCCCGTTTGCCGCCGCTATTCCAGGGCCTATATCCGCCACCTCTTCAAGGCGGAAGAAATGCTCGCGATGCGTCTCGCCGTAGCGCACAATCTGTATTTCTACAACGATCTGATGCAGAAGATCCGCCAAAGCCTCGAAGAGGATCGATTTGATTCCTTCCGGCGGGATTTTTCTCAAAAACTTGATATTCGTATTTAATCTTCTTGAAATCACCGCACAAACTATGTATAATAGATGCAGTTTATACGGGAGGTATGTTCTCAATGACCCTATTCCTTCAAGCAGCCACCGGAACGCAGGGCGGCGGAATGTCGATGCTTCTCATGGTCATCGTCATGTTCGCCATCTTCTATTTCTTCGTGATCCGTCCGGAAAACAAGAAAAAGAAAAAGACCGAAGAGATGAGAAATTCTCTTTCGCTCGGCGACGAGATCATCACGATCGGCGGCATGATCGGCAAAATCGTTCAGATCACCGACGATACGATCACCTTTGAGACCGGCGAGGACCGCGTCCGCATCCAGACCAAGAAGTGGGCGATCTCCACGACCGCCAAAATGGAAGCGGAAGAGGCCAAGGCCAACACCAAGAAGAAATAAATCGCTTCCGAATGAAAACGACCTCCGACAAATAGGATGAACCATCCTGATTTGTCGGAGGTGTTTTTATGTCAGTCGAGGAACGTTCCTTATCCGTTCAATCCATGCTCCGCGGCTTGGCGGCGTGGATCGCCGCGGCGGCCGCGCTGCTCCTTATGGCTTCCGCTGTGTTTGCGAGCGATCTCGCGAGTCTTGCATATCTGGGTTATGCAGGCTCGGCGATCAGCTTTCTCGCCGCGGCGGCCGCCGGATTCTTTGCGGCCCGCGGAGGAAGGAAAAAACGCAAATGGATCGGCCTGCTTATGGCGGCGGTATTGTGCGCGCTGTTGCTGCTGAACGGTTTTCTGATCGCGGGAAAGCTTGACGCGGACGGGCTGTTGAGCATGCTCAGCTTCACGATCACGGGATGCTTTTTCGGTACGCTGTTTTCAACCGGAGCTAGAAAGAAAAAACCGGGAAAGGGGAGAGGCAGAAGACTTTCCTGAACGGACATCGTTTTCATAATTCCGGTATGTCAGATCCTGAAACTATATCTTGAGGGGAAAAGATGTTGACACACAAAATATTGCAGATAGATATCAAAGAGTTGCAAAGTTGACATAAAATTTGCTTTTTCTTCAAAAAAAGGCTTGATTATTTTTCAGTTTTGTAATATATTGTTTCTGCAACGTAGTTATGTTAATTGTTAATTTATGTATCCGGCCGAACAGGAATCACCAGGGAAGGAGGGAATGTGGATGCGGAACAGCGAATGCATCGAGATCTTTGAGACCTATCTTGCAAAGGAAAAGAAGTCTTCTGCAAACACACTCAGCTCCTATCTGCGTGATATCCGTCAGCTCGGCGAGTATCTGGAGATCCATCACGAGAAGAGCATCGTCGAGGCAAACGACGAGGAGCTCGCCGAATACATTTCCTTTCTGAAGAGCAACGGCAAATCTGTCGCAACGGTCTCGCGCTGCATCGCGTCGATCAAGTGTCTGTACTCGTATCTGTGTCTCAAACAGATCATTCGCGAGAATCCCGCCTCCAAGCTCGTGCCGGACAAGGGAGAGCACAAGCTGCCGCAGATCCTCACGAGCCGCGAGGTCGATCTTCTTCTTGAGCAGCCGCAGTGTACCGACGCCAAGGGCTATCGTGACAAGGCGATGCTCGAGCTGCTGTATGCCACGGGCATTCGTGTTACGGAGCTCATCGATCTGAATATCGGCGACGTCAATCTCACGGCCGGCATCGTGCGTTGCCACGGGCGTGAAAAAGAACGCTTTATCCCGATGTATCCCAAAGCGGTCAAAGCGCTGGATGATTACATCAATCTCGTACGTCCGCAGATGATCGCGCTGCCGGACGAGGAGTCCCTTTTCGTCAACGTTTCCGGTGAGAGAATGTCGCGGCAGGGTTTCTGGAAAATCATGAAATACTACCAGAAGAAGGCCCATATCGACAAAGACATCACGCCGCATACACTGCGTCACTCTTTTGCGGCGCATCTTCTCGAGAACGGAGCGGACATCCACTCGATCCAGGAAATGCTCGGCCACGCCGATATTTCCTCCACGCAGATTTATTCCCAGCTCGTCAAAAAGCAGCTCAAGGACGTATACAACAAGGCCCATCCGAGAGCGTAAAAGTGAAAAACGACAGCTCCCATGTCCGAGAGAGGACATGGGAGCTTTTTCGTGTTGAACTCGCGAATAGTTTATGCTAAAATCATCATCGGGATGTGATGTTATGCGGATTATGGGGATCGACCCGGGCATCGCCACGATCGGCTTCGGGGTGATCGACAGCGAGCGGGGAAAGCATCGTCTGTTTCAATGCGGGGTCATTACGACTCCGGCGCATACGAGCCTCGCTTCCCGGCTGTCACAGATCTATGACGATATGCTGCAGCTCATCGAGATGTTCAAGCCGGATGCGGTCTCGATCGAGGAGCTGTTTTTCAATACCAATATCACGACCGGCATCGCTGTCGCACACGGCCGCGGCGTGATCCTGCTGGCCTGTGAGAAGGCGGGCGTGCGCATTTTCGAGTACACGCCGCTACAGGTCAAGCAGGCGGTGGTCGGCTACGGACGGGCGGAAAAAAAGCAGGTCATGGAAATGGTCAAACGGATCTGCGCGCTTCCGTCCGCGCCAAAGCCCGACGACGCGGCGGACGCCGTCGCGCTGGCGCTTTGTCACGCCAGAAGCGCCACGTCGCTGCTGTATAAGGAGGAGAGAGAAGAGTGTTCTACTATTTAGAAGGCGTCGTCGCGGAAATCGAGCCCGGTCTGATCGTGCTCGACTGCAACGGCGTAGGCTATGCGCTCAACACGACGACAAACACGATCGCCGCCGCTTCGAGAGGAGATCGATGCCGTCTCTACGTCACAGAATCCGTCCGTGAGGACGCGTTTGACCTGTACGGCTTTTATTCCAAAAACGAAAGACACTTCTTCGAGCTGCTGATCTCCGTCTCCGGCATCGGGCCGAAGGCTGCGCTCTCGATCCTCTCGGCCAATACGCCGGAAGGACTTTCTCTCGCGATCGCGAGCGGAAACGAAAAGGCTCTGACCGTCGCGCCCGGCATCGGCAAAAAGATCGCGCAGCGCGTGATCCTGGAGCTGAAGGACAAGATCATCAAGGGCGAAGAATTCAGTTCGGACTATCCGGCGACGAGCGCAGCCGCCGTAAGCGACAACAGCGCCGTGGGAGACGCCGTGGCGGCGCTCGGAGTGCTCGGCTACAATCCCAGCGAGATCGCGCAGATCCTCAAGACGACGGACACTGCCAGCATGAGCACCGAGGAGATCATCAAGGCGGTGCTCAAGCGCATGGTCAAGTAACAGGAGAGAGATATGGGAATCAGCTTTTCCGATGAAATCAATGAGGAGATCACCACGGCCGTCTCTCTTCCGGAGGACAGCGGCGAGGGTTCGCTGCGGCCGAAAACACTGACGGAGTATATCGGCCAGGAAAAGGCGAAGGAGAACCTTCGCATCTTCATCCACGCGGCCAAGATCCGCAACGAGCCGCTGGACCATGTCCTTCTGCACGGTCCTCCGGGCCTCGGCAAGACCACGCTTGCCGCGGTCATCGCCAATGAAATGGGCGTCAACATGCGCATTACCTCCGGTCCCGCGATCGAAAAGCCGGGCGATCTTGTCGCGATGCTTACGAATCTAAACGAGGGCGATATCCTCTTTGTCGACGAGATCCACCGCCTCAACCGCGCCTATGAGGAGATCCTTTATCCCGCGATGGAGGACTACGCGATCGACATCATCCTCGGCAAAGGTCCTTCGGCCAACTCCATCCATCTCGATCTTCCGCACTTCACGCTGATCGGCGCGACGACGCGCTCCGGTCAATTGACCGCTCCGCTGCGCGATCGCTTCGGCGTATCGCTGCGTCTCGAGCTCTATTCTCCCGATGAGCTCAAACGCATCGTCAAACGTTCGGCGGGCATCCTCAACGTAAAGATCGAAGAGAACGGTGCGATGGAGATCGCCTCCCGCTCCCGCGGGACGCCGCGTATCGCGAACCGCCTGCTGCGCCGCGTGCGTGACTATGCTCAGGTCTGCGCCGACGGCGTGATCACGAGCGCCGTCGCGGATCTGGCGCTGTCAAGTCTCGAGGTCGACAAGCTCGGTCTCGACGCGCTCGACCGCAGGATGCTCAGGAGCATCATTGATTTCTACGGAGGGGGACCGGTCGGGCTCGATACGCTTGCGGCGACGATCAACGAAGAGGCCGTCACGATCGAGGACGTTTATGAGCCCTATCTGCTGCAATGCGGCTTCCTTACGCGGACGCCCCGCGGACGCTGTGTCACGCGCAAAGCCTACGAGCACCTCGGGATCGAATTTCTCGGTCAGCAACAGCTTGAAATATGACAGGAATTAGAAAAAAAGATTGACAAAAAGGCAGCTTGCTGTATAATACACTTTGTACACATATAATAGATTTTGATACGCATGACAGACTTTTCCTCATTATCGGATCAGGAACTGCAGCTTATGGCGGCAGGTGGTGATCGCGGTGCGGAAGAGGCCCTGGCAAACCGTTTCCTGCAGCTTGTGCGCGCCTGCGCACGTCCTTTTTTCCTCGCGGGAGGGGACAGCGAAGACCTGACGCAGGAGGGCATGTTCGGCCTCATCTCCGCGATCCGGCAGTATGATCCCAACTACGGCGCTTCTTTCCGCACCTTTGCGGAGCACTGCATCAAAAAGCGAATCTATTCCGCGATTCGATCTGCATCTCGTTTAAAGCATTTCCCACTCAACGACGGTCTATCGCTTGAGCAACTCTCCGAAGATAGCTCCTTGTCTTTTGCGGCGATCCCCGATTGTGTTCAGCCATCGCCTGAAGAGCTCGTATTAGCCAGAGAGAGTAAGGAAGAACTTTACAGCGCCTTTCGCAATTGCCTGTCAACGCTTGAGAAAAAGGTTTTGGACCTGTATCTCGACGGGCTTTCTTATCAGGATATCGCACAGCGCCTCGGAAAAGAGTCCAAGGCCGTCGACAACGCTGTGCAGAGGATCAGGCGCAAGATGGCGCGAACCCCACATTTCGGCGATATCAGCGGAAGCTGAACGCAAATACAGCCCAAAAGGCAACAAGATCAAAAGAGAGGATTCACAAATGTTCGAAGACAAGACCTTAGTTTGCAAAGAGTGCGGCAAAGAGTTCATTTTCAGCGCCGGCGAGCAGGAATTCTACGCAGAGCGCGGCTTCCAGAACGAGCCCCAGCGCTGCAAGGCCTGCCGCGACGCTCGCAAGAACGCCGCTCACGGTCCGCGCGAGTTCTTCACTGCCGTCTGCGCAGCCTGCGGCGGAGAGGCCAGAGTTCCTTTCCAGCCCAAGTCTGATCGCCCTGTGTACTGCAGCGAGTGCTTTGCCAAGATGAAGGAGCAGCAGGCGTAATTCGTCTGTGAAACTAAAAGAATGGGGCGCACCGCGTCCCATTCTTTTACGTTGCCAAAAAAGAAAGGTTGTTGAAAATGGAAATCACCAGAGAAACCATGCTCTCCGAGATCATCGAGAATTGCCCCGAGGCCATGCCCGCTTTCCAGAGCATCGGCATGCACTGCATGGGTTGCGCTCTCGCAAGCGGAGAGAACGTTGAGCAGGCCTGCGCCGCTCACGGCGTTGACCCCGACGAGTTCCTCATCGCGCTCAAGAATTATCTCGAGACCATCTGAAGAAGGATCGAAACGCCGGAGAAGGACATGATCCTGTCCTGTCTCCGGCTTTCCATATTATGATGAATCTGAGACTTCAAACGATCGCCGCTATGACAGAGAACGGCAGGGGACTGATCGATGTAGGCACCGACCACGGTTTCCTGCCGCTGTTCCTTGCGCAGAACGGCTATACGGGGCGTCTCTATGCCTCCGACATCAATCGCATGCCGCTCGATTCCGCGATCCGGGCGGCACGGGAAGCTTCCCTGGAGGAGCGGATCGGATTTCTGCTCTCTGACGGGTTGGACGCCTGCCCGCCGGACGAGGTCGATACGATCGTCATCGCTGGCATGGGCGGCGATCTGATCTGCCGCATCCTCGACCGTGCGGAATGGTGCCTGGACAAGCGCTATACGCTGATCCTGCAGCCGATGACCAAGGCGGAGGTCGTTCGATACTGGCTCGTCAACAACGGCTTCACGCTTACGGAAGAAAAGCTCGTACGCGAGGGATTCCTTTATCAGATCATCAAGGCGAAATACCTCGGGAACATGCCGCTTACGGACGCCGAGCTGTTTTCCGGCGCCTATAAAAACATCCGCGCCGAGACGCTCGCCGGAGAATGGCTCGACGAGCTGATCGTCCGCTTTGAACGGGAGGAACGCGGGCTGCTCTCGGCCGGAAAGCCGGAGGAAGGGAGAGTTTCGATCTGTCGCAGCGTGCTGCGCGGGCTGCGGCAGATGAAAGGAAAACTGGTATGAATACTGTCGGTGATATCTTTGAAAAGCTTTGCGCGATCGCGCCTCTCGAGCTTCAGCTGGAGTATGACAACGCCGGATTCCTGCTCGGGCGAAGAGACGCGGGAGTGGAAAGAGTCCTGCTCAGCCTTGACGTGACCGGCGAAGTCGCAGAAGAGGCGATTTCGCGCGGCGCGCAGCTGATCGTCTCGCACCATCCCGTGATCTGGGACGAGATGAAAAGTCTGACGGATCAAAAGCCGGAAAACGAAAAGCTGCTGAAGCTGTTGGAAAACAGGCTCGCGGTGATTTCCATGCACACGAATCTGGATATCGCCGAGGGCGGCGTCAACGACGTGCTCATCGGTCTGCTCGGCGCGCGGAACG
>CAMVJF010000091.1 GCA_947167725.1 uncultured Clostridia bacterium
ATCGGGTTATCCACGCCGTTGGCGGCAAATTCGCCCTTGATCTTTTCCTTCGCGCCGCCCGTGCCGTTGCCGGCCGGGTCGCCGCCCTGGATCATAAAGCCGTCCATGATGCGGTGAAAGGTCAGACCGTCGTAAAAGCCGCTCTGCGCGAGGGCGCAGAAGTTCTCGACCGTGATCGGCGCGGCGTCGGCGTCGAGCTCGAGCTTGATCGTGCCGTAGTCCTTTACGGTGATCTCGACGTGCCGCGTCCCGGCGGACGCGGCGGGAGCGGCCGTGCTTTCCGCGGCGGGGGCGGGAGCCTCGGCCTTCCGGCCGCAGGCACAGCAGACGAGCAGCAGCAGGGCTGCCGTCAGCAGACACAGCGTTTTTTTCATTTTGTTTCTCCTTTTTCTGCGTTGAGGTCACGCCCGACGGGGCGCGGGGATCCCGAGGATCTGGGCGAGCTGGCTGACGGCGATGCGCGCGTCCGCTCCGCGGAAGGCCGCGGGTGCGGGAACGTCGCAGCAGTAGTTGTCGACGATCTCGATCTCATAGCCGCCGCGCATCCGCCAGAGCTCCGCGGAGGCGTGATAAAGCACCTGCCCCCAGCGCTGGTGATAGGCGGAGGTCACGACGGTCATGGAGCGCACGCCGTGCGCGCGCATGATCTCGAGACTGTTGAGCGCGTTCTCGGCGGTGGTCATCGCCCGCTCGTCGATCAAAATGCGCGAGGGGTCGATCCCGCGGTGACGCACGAGATAGTCCTTCATCAGCCCGGCCTCGGTGTGATGCGCGGGATTGTTCGCGCCGGTCGCGCCGCCGGAGCAGATCAGCACCGTGCGGGGAAAGGCCCGGGCGGCGGCCGCCGCCGCGTCGCAGCGTGCCCTGAGCTCGTCGCGCATCTCGCCGTTTTCCAGCTCGTAGCCGAGAACGACGAAGGCGTGGCTCGCCCGGTCCGGGATCGCGCTGTCGGAGAGCTCCTCGGCGCGCTCGCCGCCGCGGTAGAGCCGCAGACGGTAGCCGGGGTCGAGATAGACCCGCTTCCAATGTCCGGCGATGGAGGAGGCAAGGGCGAGATCGTCGGCGTTCACGGCCCCGATGGCGCGCAGCGTCGCGGCGATCGCGGCCTCGTCCTCCGCCGAGGGCTGCTCACAGGCCGCGAGCAGCTCGCCGAGCAGCTCGGTGAAGTTCGCGCGGTTGGCGGCGTCGATGCGGTATTCCCGCTCGCCGCGCGGCGCGAGCGCGCACAGCGCAAGCAGCAGCACGGCGAGCAGCAGCAGGACCAGCCGCCTCACCGCGCCCTGCGAGCCGTTTTTCGTGGGCATGGCATCACGCTCCTTCCTCCTTTGCAAGTATACTCTCATTTTGCCGGCCGCGCAAGCGCCCGCCCTCTTGCTTTTTTCGCCGCGAGTGGATATACTGTTCTGCGTTTGATGCGCCGGACGGAGCACGCGCCGCGGCGCGAATGAGGATTTGGCTATGGAAAAGATTCTGCAGAATATCGAAAGCTATCTCAAGCATCTGCTGCTTTATGTCAAGGCACTGGGCAAATGGCTGCTGGTGTCCTCGCTCGTGGGGCTGCTCTGCGGCCTGCTCGGCTCGGCCTTCCACATCGGCGTGGAGAAGGCGACCGAGCTGCGGGAGGCGAACGCCTGGATCGTTTACACGCTGCCCGCAGCGGGCCTGCTCGCCGTCGCCGTGTACCGACTGCTGCGCGTGGAGGGGCAGAGCACCAACAACATCCTGCGGGAGATCCAGACGGGCAAGGGCGTTTCGGCGGCGCTGATCCCGGCGATCTTCCTCACGACGATCCTCACGCACCTCGCCGGCGGCTCGGCCGGACGCGAGGGCGCGGCGCTGCAGATGGGCGGCGGGCTCGGCTACGGCGTGGGCAGGCTGCTGCGGCTCGACGACCGCGATCTGCGCACGGCGACGATGACCGGCATGGCCGCCTTTTTCTCCGCGCTCTTCGGCACGCCGCTCGCCGCCACCATCTTCGCGATGGGCGTGGTGAGCGTGGGACTTCTGTATCACGCGGCCTTCCTGCCCTGCTTCATCGCCTCGCTCTCGGCCTACGGCATCTCAAGGCTGCTCGGCGTCGAGCCGACGCGCTTCACGGTGACGGCGCCGGCGCTCGACGTTCCGATGCTGCTGCGCGTAGCGGCGCTTGCCGCCGCCTGCGGCATCCTCTCGGCGATCTTCTGCGGCGTGCTGCACACGACGGAGAACCATCTGCGCAGGTTCGTCAGGAATCCCTGGCTGCGCGCCGCGGCGGGCGGCGCGGTGCTGCTGGGGCTGACGCTGCTGCTCGGTACCGGGGACTACAACGGCGCGGGGATGCGCGTCATCACGGCCGCCGTCGAGGAAGGACGGGCCGTGCCCACGGCCTTTTTGTGGAAGATCGTCTTTACCGCGATCACGCTCGCGGTCGGCTTCAAGGGCGGCGAGGTCGTCCCCTGCTTCTTCATCGGCGCGACCTTCGGCTGCATCGTCGGACCGCTGCTCTCGATCCCGGCGGGCTTTGCCGCGGCGGTGGGACTGGCGGCCGTGTTCTGCGGCGCGGTCAACTGCCCGATGGCCTCGATGGTGCTGGCCGTCGAGCTCTTCGGCGCGGAGGGCATGCTTTTCTATGCGCTCGCCTGCGGGCTGAGCTATGTGCTCTCGGGCTACACCGGGCTCTATTCCAGCCAGCGCATCCTCTACGACAAGCTCAAGGCGCAGTATATCGACGTGCGCGCCAATGCTTACCGCGAGGGCGAGCAGACCGAGGCGGAGCGCCGCTTCCCCTGAAGGACGGGATACGTGCGGAAAGCGCCCCGGATCAGATCCGGGGCGCCGCTTTGTATGCGTTTATTCCGTCTCTTCAGGTTCTTCGCTCCGCGGCGCTCTGAAGATCTCGAGCGCGCGGGCAAAGCGCTGCTCGGGCGTTTCGGCGCTGAGCGCGGGATTCGCGGGCATTGAGCCGTATCCGAGGATGTTCGTGTTGTCCCCGGCGATGCGGCCGACCGTGACCGCGCCGTCGTCATTGCCCTGGAGATAGACGACCTCGTTCGCCTCGCTGTCGAAGGCCTTGACGATGCCGACGTGACGGGCCTCGTCGGCAAAGCCGAGGAAAATGAGATCGCCCGGCTTCGGCTCGGCGTCATCACGCGAGGCGTACAGCGAGCGGCGCTTGAGCTGCTTGATCCATTGGCTGCAGTTGGATTCGTAGGAAAGGACGTCCTTCGGGACGCCGGCGTAATACAGGCAGAAGGAGACGAACATCGCACACCACTCGCCGTGTGGATGGCCGTACCAGGCGCCGTAGCGCGTGTAGCCCTGCAGCACGCCGCGGCTGTCGGGCCGGCGGTTGAGCTTGCTCTCGCGATAGCCGAGCTGACTCTGCGCGATCATCAGAAGGTCCCGCGCCCAGTCGCCGCTGCGCTTGTAACAGGCCGCCATGCGCTCCCAGTCGGCGCGCTTTTCGAGATCGGTCCAGACGTTCTGCGGCAGATCGCTCTTGTCTGCCCGCCAGAAAAAGACCTTGTCGAGGCCGGTTTCCGGGACGGGCTCGGTCTCCGGACCCTCCTCGCTCTCCCCGGCCGCGAAGGCGGGAGGCAGAAGAGAAAAGACCAGCAGCAGCGCAAGCAGCAGCGAGATCGATTTGCTCGACGGACCGGCCAAGGAGGACTCACCTCTTTCCAATGGGAACGGGTTCTGCGTCATATTTTAGAAGAAAGTGCGGAAAAAAGCAATCCCCCCGCAAAGGAAAGGCGCGCAGGGCTGGACGGAGGGGAACCGGCTGTGCTATGATACATAAAAACGAAGCGGGAGAGGGGGCGAGCACATGGACCGGGCGCAAAAGGTGAACCGGGAGCTCTTTGAAGAGATGCCCGTGCCGAAGGCCGTCATGACCATGGCCGTCCCGACGATCGTCGCCCAGCTCATCATCCTGATCTACAACATGGCCGACACCTTTTTCATCGGCCGCACGAACAATCCCTTCATGGTCGCGGGCGCCTCGCTGATCCTGCCGATTTTCAACGTCACGATCGCCGTGGCGAACATCGCGGGCGTCGGCGGCGGCACGCTGGTCGCGCGGCTGCTCGGGCGGGGCGATCCGGCCGAGGCGAAGCGCGTGGCCTCGTTCTCGATGCGTTTTTCCCTCTTCGGCGGGCTGCTCTTCTCGCTGCTGACGGCGCTGTTCATGGCGCCTCTGCTGCGCACGCTCGGCGCGAGCGAGGAGACCTTCGATTTCGCAAGGCAGTACTGCGGCTGCGTCATCGTCTGCGGCGCGGCGCCGACCGTGCTCTCTATGACGATGGGCAATCTGCTGCGAAACGTCGGCTGCGCGAAGCAGGCGGGCTTCGGCGTGTCGCTCGGCGGGGTCGTCAACATCCTGCTCGACCCGCTGTTCATGTTCGTGATCCTGCCGCCGGGACAGGAGATCCTCGGCGCGGGCATCGCGACGGCGCTCTCCAACTGCATCACCTGCTGCTATTTCCTGATCGTCATCCTGCGTCTGCGCAGCGAGATCGTAACGCTCGAGCTGCGCGTCGGCATGCCGAAAAGGGAGCAGCTCGCGGCCTTCTTCGCCGTGGGTCTGCCCGCGGCGGCCGGCCCCTTCCTCTTCGATCTCGACTACATCGTGATCGACCGGCTGATGGCCTCCTACAGCGACCGTGCGCTCGCCGCCGTCGGCATCGTGCTGAAGGTCGAGCGACTGCCGCTCAACGCGGGCGTGGGCCTCTGCCTCGGGATGACGCCCCTCGCGGCCTACAACTTCTCGTCGGGAAACCTCAAACGCATGGAGGACGTGCTGCGCTTCACGCGCCGCACCGGCATCCTGATCGCGGCGGTGAGCATCACGCTCTACGAACTCTTCGCACCGCAGCTGATCCGCCTCTTCCTCAACGACGCGGTGACGGTCGGCTTCGGCTCGCGCTTCCTTCGGATCCGGGCGATCGCGACGATCCTGATGTTCCTGTGCTTCATCTACGTCCACTTCTTCCAGGCCGTGGGCCGCGGCGACTACGCGCTGACGCTGGCCGTGGGTCGCTGGGCGGTGTTCAACATCCCGATGCTCTTCCTCCTGAACGCGCTCTTCGGCATGTACGGCATCGTGTGGGCGCAGTTCGTGAGCGACTGCTTCGTGGCGCTCCTCTCGGCGCTGATCTACCGACGATTCCGGCGCCGGCATGCCGCCGCCCTGCGCTGAACGACCGAAAAGAAAAGCCCGGAGACGCCTCCGGGCTTTTCTTCGTGTGCGGTTCTTTACAGGACGTTCGACTTGGCGTCGCCGCCGAGCTGCATGATCTCCATGATGCGGTAGCGGTCCATCTGCAGGCTCTTCTTGCGCTGCAGGGCCTCCTCGATCGGGATCTCGACGATGCCGCCCTCCTGGGTGGCGATGATGCAGTTCGACCGGCCCTCGGCCAGGGCGGTGACGGCGCAGTAACCCATGCGCGTCGCCGTCTCGCGGTCGCGCGCGCTCGGCGTGCCGCCGCGCTGGATATGGCCCAGAACGGTGACGCGGGGCTCCATGCCGACGGCGTCGCGGATGCGCTTGCCGTATTCGACGGCGCTGCCCGCGCCCTCGGCCACGACGATCATAAAGTGCGTGTTGCCGGCGAGGCGGGACTCCTGAATACGCTCGACCACGTCGCGCTGGAAGTCGATCTCGCGCTCGGGCACGAGCACGGCCGTCGCGCCGACGGCGATACCGACGTAGAGCGCGAGGAAGCCGGCGTTGCGGCCCATGACCTCGACCACCGAGCAGCGCTCATGGGACTGCATCGTGTCACGCAGGCGGTCGATGCATTCGATAGCGGTGTTGCAGGCGGTGTCAAAGCCGATCGTGTAATTGGTGCAGCCCACGTCGTTGTCGATCGTGGCGGGCACGCCCACGACGGGGACGCCGAGCCGGGAGAGCTCCAGCGCGCCGCGGAAGGTGCCGTCGCCGCCGATGGCGACGATGCCGTCAAGCCCCAGCATCTTGCAGGTGCCCACGGCCTTCTGGCGGCCCTTCTCGGTCATAAACTCGTCGCTGCGGGCGGTGTAGAGGATCGTGCCGCCGCGGGAGAGGATGTGGCCCACGCTGTCGCGCGAGAGCAAGACAAAATCGCTCGTGATCAGGCCCTGCCAGCCTCTGCGGATGCCGACGCATTCGATGCCGTTGGCCAGCGCGGTCCTGACGACCGCGCGCACGGCCGCGTTCATGCCGGGCGCGTCGCCGCCGCTGGTCAGAACGCCGATTCTTTTTACCGATGCCATAGCTGCTTCCCTCTCATTCTTTTTCTTGCCGAAGCATTTCGATCCGGATACCATCACAATAGCACAATTCCTCCGGCGGGGCAAGCCCTTTCGCGGAGAGGAGGAAAAGGCGCTTGACACCCGGAGGGCGCGACGGTAGAATCGTGGTAACAACGACCCGGCGCGCCGCCGGGAAGAGAAGAAAGAGGAAAACGACATGAAGATCTGTTCCGTCAGCGATCCGGGATTCAGGGCTTACGGCAAGCTGCTCTCCGGCTACGACTGCAGCGAACTCCTCGAGGCCATGGAGCGCATCGAGCTGCCCGAGAGCGGCACGGCCTACCGCCCGGGGATCGAGAGTCTGGAGGACTGCGCGATCTTTGGCGAGCTGCGCGACCGCGCCTTCGGCGGCATGCCCATCCAACTCGGCATGTGCTGGGGCCGCAACACGAAGCTCAACTGCCTCGAGTACCACCGCGACAGCGAGATCAATATCGGCAGCCGCGACTTCATCCTCCTGCTCGCGAAGACAGACGAGATCGAGGACGGCATGCTCGACACCGACAAGGTCCGGGCCTTCCGCGTCCCGAAGGGGCTCGCGGTCGAGGTCTACGCCACGACGCTGCACTACGCGCCCTGCCACTGCGACGCCGCGGCGGGCTTTCGCGTGGCGGTCGCGCTGCCGAAAGGC
>CAMVJF010000092.1 GCA_947167725.1 uncultured Clostridia bacterium
ACGAGCCGATCGCGGGCGTGGACCCGGCGGCGCGCGAGTTCATCATGCGCACGATTCTGACGAATTACAGTGAGAACGGCACGGTGCTGATCTCGACGCACCTGCTGCTCGACGTCGAGCCGGTGCTCGACGAGGCGGTGTTCCTGCGTCAGGGCAGCGTGGTGCTGCACGAGAGCGTGGACAGCATCCGCGAGCGCACCGGCGGCAGCGTGGATCAGCTCTTCCGCGAGATGTTCCGCGCGCAGATGTGGGAAGGAGGAGACAACAATGCTCGGTAAACTGATGAAATACGACCTGCGCTCCTGCATGCGGCGCTTCGGCCCGCTCTGGGTCGCCGCGCTCGCGCTGAGCGTGCTCAACGGTCTTTCCTTCCGCTACGTCCTCGACGCGCCGGGCCAGCACAGCGGTCTGCTCACCTTCCTGCTCGGCATCCTGCCGGTGATGCTGCTCTTCGGGCTGTTCTTTGCCATCGCGATCCTCTCGCTGGTCTTTATCTGCGAGCGCTTCTACAAGGGTCTGCTCGGCAGCGAGGGCTATCTGATGTTCACGCTGCCCGCCCCGGTCGGCGCGCACATCGCCTCCAAGGGGCTGACCGCCCTGATCCTCGAGATCATCTCCGGCGTCGTCGCGCTTGCGAGCGGCGCGCTGCTCGTGACGGTCTATCACCCCGAGGGCTTTGAGGACGGCATCCGCCAGGCGCTGGAAATGCTGCGCCAGCTCGATCTGCCCGCCTCGCTGCCCTGGCTGATCGCCGAGGGACTGCTGCTCGGGCTCGTCACGGCTGCGGCCGAGACGCTGCGCATCTACCTCGCCATCTCGCTGGGCCATCTGGCAAAGAAGCACCGCGTGGCCTGCTCGCTGCTCTCCTACGTCGGCATCGGGATCGTGCTCAACATCCTCTTCATGTTCGGCGTGAACGCCGCCGCCTCCGGCTTCCGGGCAGTCTCCGGCGTCTCGATCCTTACCGGGCTCGACAGCCTCAGCAGCGCCGGCGCCGCCGCCTCCGCGATGGGGGGCGCGCTCTTCTTCGAGCTGCTGCTCGGCACGGTCTACTTCCTCCTCTCGCGCTGGATCCTCAAGCACAAGCTCAATCTCGAATAAACGCCGCCGAAAGCGGCCCGCCCTCCCGGCCTTTCCGCCGGGAGGGCGGTTTTTGTTCCCTAACCCGGCCGTGCCTCCGATTCTTAAGAATCGCGGCGCGGCGTTGAAAGCGTCCGGTAGATCCTGTATAATTCGAGGCGGAATCCCCCTGATCCTTTCAAACGGAGACTGCCATGATCCATGTACTGATCTGTGACGACGACGCGCGCTTCGCCGCGCGGCTGAAAACGGCCCTGGACGCGCTCTTCGCCTCCCGGAAGACTGAGGCGAGGATCGGCGTGTTCGGCGCCGCGGAGGAGATCGGCGGCGAGACGCTCTCCCTCTGCGATATTGCCTTTCTCGACGTCGACTTCGCCGGCAAGGAATACAACGGCCTCGATATCGCGCGCCGGATCCGCGCCCTGCGCGGCGACACGGTGATCGTGTTCGTCACCAACTATGTGGAATACGCGCCGGAGGGCTACGAGCTGCGCGCCTTCCGCTATCTGCTCAAGGACGAGATCGAGCGCAAGCTCCCGGACTGTCTCGCCCAGGCGCTCGTCCAGCTCAAGACCGAGAAGAGCGATATCAAGATCCTCTCCGAGGGCGAGACCGTCTCGCTGCCGCTGCGCGATCTGCTCTACGTCGAGTCGATGGGCCACACACTGATCTATCACATGCGCTTCCGCGGCTGTACGCCGGACCGCCAGTTCAGCTGCTACGGCACGCTCGGCAAGGCGGAGGAGGAGCTCGCGCCGCGCGGCTTTCTGCGCGTGCAGAAGAGCTATCTCGTGAACATGGCGCACATCCGCCGTCTTTCCTCGACTGAGGCGCTGCTCTCCGACGGGCGGACGCTGCCCGTCAGCGCGAAAAACTACGCCGCGTGCAAGCGGCAGTACCTTCTGTGGAGGGGGCGGCAGTAAATGGACGTTGTGCTCAGTCTGTTCTGGATCGCGGTCGAGATCACCTCCATGCTGCTGTACGAGGGCGCGCTGCTCCGGCGAAAGACCACTTGGCCGCAGACCTTTGCGGTCCTGCTCGGCTTCTATGTTCTTGCCGTCGTTGTCGATCTCGAGCTTTTCTTCTCTCCGCCCTTTCTGGTGCAGAAAATCTTCAACATGTCCCTCGGCGTCATCTCCGCTCTGCTGATCTTCTCCGCGCCGTGGTACGCCTGCGTCGCCGCGGCGGTAAGCAGCTATTTCTTCCTCGGGGCGCTCGACACGCTCTTCATCTACGGCGCGGCCGGGATCATGGGGATGCCGCTGGACGAGCTGATGTGGGAAAAGGCGCTCTACGCCCTGTATGTGACGGCAGACAAGCTGCTCTGCCTGCTTCTCTTCGGCGCGCTGTACCTGCTGCTCCGGAAGCGCAGGCCGCAGTCGATGAGCCTTCGGCGCATCCTTCTCGCGGCGCTTCTGTGCTTTGCAAGCTCCATCGGGCTGATGACGGTCTATCTGAACAATCAGACCGTTGAAAGCGTCCCCGTCCCGGTCGTCGTTTTCAGTGCGGTGCTGATCGTCGCGAACGGCGCCGTGATCTATCTCATGAGCACGCTCGAGCGCACGGCCGCGGCGGAAAAGGAGCTGGCGCTTCTGAACCGGAGCAAGGCCCTCCAGGCCGAGAGCTATCAGGCGCTCGAAAAGAGCTACCGCGCCCAGCGCGCGGCCAGCCATGAGTTCAAGCACCAGCTCCAGCTGATCGGCGACCTGCTGCGCGACGGGCACAGCGGCGAGGCGCTCGCCTATATCGGCGAGCTGCAGGGCCAGCAGAGCTCCCGGCTCTTCGCCGCCAACACGGGCAACACGATCATCGACGCGATCCTCAACGAGAAGTATCAGCGCGCCCGCGAGGGCGACGTCGATATCCGATACAAGGTCAACGACCTCTCCGCGCTTCAGCTCCCGACCGACGCGCTCGTGGTGCTGCTGTCGAACCTGCTCGACAACGCGATCGAAGCCTGTCTGCGCCTTCCGGAGGGACGCGTCATCGAGTGCACGCTGCTGCGGAATGAAAGCCTGCTCGTCTCCATCCGCAACACCTCTCCGAGCGTGAAGATCGAGGACGGACAGATCGAGACGACGAAAGAGCCGAAGGCCGAGCACGGCTTTGGTCTGCGTGCCGTGCGGGAGATCCTGCGGCAGCTCGGCGGGGAGATGGTCTTCGATTACAGCGAGCCCTGGTTCCAGCTCGTCGCGGAGATCCCGGAGAAGCAGACGTCGGCCTGAACCCCTCCGGAGCCCGTCACGGTTTAATAGAGAAAAACGGCTGCGTCCCGTGCGGGGCGCGGCCGTTTTTCCCCGTTTCGCGTCAGAAAAACCCGCTTTCGTGCCGAATGAGTGGAAGTGCGCGGCGGACGCTGTTATGTTTTGGGCAGATACGGGAAGGAGGATGCCGGATGGACATGCTTTTGAGCCGCGGAAGCTCCGTTGCGCCGCGCCTCGGCGGCGTGCTGCGCTACAAGGAACTGAAGATGGACCCCTATCTGCGCGTGTGTACGCTCGGCGGCGAACGGCTGACCCTGACGCCGACGGAGTTCGCGCTCCTGCTGGCCCTGCTGGAGAGCCGCGGCCGGACGCTCAGTCTGCGCGAGCTCGCCGAGCGCGTCTGGGACGACGCGGTGTATATCAGCCGCGGCGACGCGATCGCCGTTCACGTCCGCCATCTGCGCGAAAAGCTGCGCGACACCGCCAAGCCCTTCGACTACGTCAAGACCATCTGGGGCGTGGGCTACCGGATCGGGTAAGACCGCGTCTCCCCCGCCGCCGCGGCCCGCGGCGGCGACATCAAGGAAAGGAAGGCTTTCATCATGCGTTCGATCAAAAGAAGCGCACGGCTGCTCGCCGTGCCGCTGACGCTCGCGCTGCTCGCGGGCTGCTCTCCCTCGCGCGACGGCGCGGCGGCGGAACCGGCCGCCGTGACGACGCCGGGGGATATCGCCACACCGGGGAGTATCGCCACGCCGGGGAGTATCGCCACGCCGGGGAGTATCGCCACGCCGGGGGATGTCGCCACGCCGGGGGACGTCGGCGCGCAGGGCGGCAAAAGGGTGACCCAGCTGGAGGCCGACGCGCCGCAGGCGCTCTTTGCCGCCGAGGTGCAGCGTCTGATCGCGGGCGGCGACTGGGAGGCGCTGGCCGACAGGATCGATTTTCCCCTGTACGTCGTCTGCGACCATGGCAATAAGGTTTTCTACCGCGACCGGGAGGAATTTCTCGCCTCCGGGCTCGACGACGTGCTCCACGAGGACTTCCGCGCCCGCGTCGCCGGGGCGAAGACAGACGAGCTCGGGTACAGTCTGTACGGGCAGACCGTCTGCGATCATCTGATCGCCATCTCCAGCTTCGGCGAAACGCCGGAGGCCGGGAATTTCCGGATCACCGGCATCTCCACCCTCGCTCCCTTCTGATCGCTCCAAGCAAAAGAGCCGTCCCGGGCCGCACCCGGGACGACTCTTTTCTTTTCGGTTTTCACGGGACGGCGCTCAGAGCCTTCCGTCGAGACGGCGCAGGAGCTCGGCGGCGGCGAGGCCGATCGCGACGCCCGCGAGCGTGCCGCTGAGGAGCAGGAATGGCAGGTAATAGACGATGCGGCTCGTGGAGAGCAGGGCGCAGGCCATCGCGATCTGGCCGAAGTTGTGCAGTACGCCGCCGCTGACCGAGACCGCGACACAGGAAAAGCGCCCGGTCTTTTTCATCAGCGCCATGCCGCAGAGGCTCAGCACCGCGCCCGCGGCGCTGTAGAGCAGGCTGGCCGCCGTGCCGAAAAGCAGGCTGACCACCGCGACGCGGACCGCGGAGATCGCGGCCGCCTCCTTCCACGAAAAGCGGTAGAGCGCGAACACCACCGCGATATTCGCAAGCCCGATCTTCACGCCCGGCACGGCCACGAAGGCCGGGATCCGGCTCTCGACGAAGGCGAGGATCATCGCCAGCGCGGAGAGCAGCGCCATCAGAGTGATTTTTTTCGTCTTCATTCCGCCCACCTCATGTGATCGCGTCCACTTCGGCGCGCTCCGCGCCCTCGATCGTGACGATGAGGCGGTTCGGCAGGCAGACGATGCTCTCACCCGTGCGGCGCGCCTCACCCTGCCGGACGCAGAGCTTGTCCGGGCAGTCCGCCTCAACGACGCGGGCGGCGCCGTCCTCGATCACGAGAACGTTCGAGCCGCCGTTGAGCACATAGCGGCCGGGCTCGGAGAGCGGATAGCGCGCGACCTCCGTCCCGTCCACGCTCACGACGGCGACCGCGCCCGCCGTCGTAAAGAGGCGAAGCGCCGCGAAGGCCAGCAGCGAGAGCAGCAGCAGCGAGGCGATCAGGATGAGATCGGCGCGGAGGACGCGGCGGTCTGTTTTTTTCTCCGCGCGGCTCATTCGCCCGCCGCGCCCGTGATGCTTGCGCCGCGCAGACGCGTCACGGACGGGATGAGATAGTTGTTATACTGCTTCTGCTCCTTTGAAAAGCGCATGCTCCCGGCCAGCTCGCGCATGGAGCCGGAGACCGAGCCGCCCTCGACGACCGTGACGGAGTCGCCGTCGTGCAGATAGCCCAGACGGATCTCGCCGGCGATATCGCCGCTCATGGGATCGACCTGGAAATCGGAGAACTCGACGACCTCGAGGAACTTGCCCGTGCGGAGCTCCGCCGCGGAGGCGGCGCCGCCCTCGACGGCGACGTTGCCGGGCATGAAGCTGTCCTCCAGGCCGAGATACTGGGAGAACATGCGGCTGCCGTAATAGTTCTTCGCCACGCCCTTTTCGATGATCGTCATATCGCGCACCGGCGCGCCCTCGTCGTCGTAGGCGGCGTTGTGCGAGGAATTGTCCAGTCGCCGCAGCGCCCGGACCGTGAGAGCGTCGCCGCCCTCATCCGGCGCGACGAGCTCTCCGAGCTTGAAATCGGACATTTTCATATAGACCATGTTCGTGCTCATGTGGTCGATAAAATACCGGTAGATGCTCAGCGCGTCGTCCGTGGAAAAAACGACGTCGTACTTCCCGAGCGGGGGCGTTTTCTCCGCGCGCAGCTTGTCGCGGCCGATGCGAAGCGTATCCTCGACGTTCGCCTTCAGCGCCGCGGCGTCGCAGCTGCCGGAGCGGTACATGCGGTAGAGCTCGATCTCATGCCCGGCGCGGCGCGCGTTGACGACGACCTCCGTCATCGAGACGGGATAGACGTCCGTCACGTCGATGCCGGTCGAGGTGACGATGCGGCGCGTGACGCTGTCGGTAAAGATCTCGTAGGAGTTGATGTCCGCGTCTTCGCTCTCCTCTACGCCCGCAAAGGCGCGGATATAGTCGCCCGCGATCTCGCGAAGCGCGATCTCTTCGCAGGGCGCGCTTTCGGCGGCGCGCGGCGGATGAAGACTGTAAAGGGGGTTGCGGATCAGCGCGGCCTCGCTGAGGAGCTGCGCGATCAGCTTCTCCGCCTCGGCGCGGGACGCCGTCGGCGAGATCTCCGCCGAGGCGCTGCCGAGAAACTCCTGTTCTCCCTCGGAGAAGCGCTTGTATACCTCGAGACTGATATGCTCGACGTCGCGCACGCGGTTCTGGTCGAGCGCGTGGCGGATGAAGTAAAACTCCCAGCCGCGGCGGATCTCGTCCGTGACGGTCCAGCCGTCCGCGCCGGACGCGCGCAGCAGGTCAAGAATGAAACGATCCATTTATCCGAGCCTCGCTTTCGCCTTCATATACGGGCCGCCGTCGGAGACCTTGACCCATTCCTTGTG
>CAMVJF010000093.1 GCA_947167725.1 uncultured Clostridia bacterium
GCTGAAGGTCAACTGCACCTGCGTGCGCGTGCCGGTCATGCGCTCCCACTCCATGGCGGTCACCCTGCACACGAAGGACAAGGTCGACGTCGAGGCCGCGAAGGCCGCCGTTGCCGCCTATCCCGGCGTGCGCCTCATCGAGAACTATGAAGGCCGCTGCTACCCGACCCCGCTGGACACCACCGATCAGGACATCGTCTGGGTCGGCAGAATCCGCGACGACCTGACCGACGAGCGCGGCCTCACGCTCTGGTGCTGCGGCGACCAGATCCGCAAGGGCGCGGCCTCCAACGCCGTGCAGATCCTCAGGCTGCTCGCCGAGAAGAGCTGAGACAGAATGAAAAAACGGAACGTGTTCATCCGAACACGTTCCGTTTTTTTATTTTGACGTGTTATTGCGTCGGGTTCTTTTTCCCCTTCGAGGCCGCGAGGAAGCTGCGGAAGAGGTTAACAAGCCCGTAGGCCGCCATCCAGCCGATGTACCAGTAATCCTCCCGGTCGAGCATCCCGGTATCCCGCAGCGAGGCAAAGATCCCTCCGGCACAGCCGAGGAAGATCAGACCGAGGATGAAGTAGATCCCCTGCGCGATGCGGCGGCGCTTCTCGGTCTTGTAGCTGCGCGAAAGATTGATCCACAGCAGCAACGCGTGCATGCCGATCGAAAAGACGGCGAAGATCCCGAGCGTGGTCCAGTCCGCATCGCCCTCGCGCACGATGTCGTCGAAGAAGGAGATACCGGAGAGGAAGAGCAGCGCGGTGAAGAAGTCGGCGATGCCGCGGACGCCCCAGTAGAGGCCCGGACCGCCATCGGACGATGTGCCCTTGGCCGCGCCGGCGTTGGCCTCCCTGAGGAAGGCGGAGGCTTTGCGGCGGTCCTTCTTGACGCCGACACCGCTGCGGTACATGGCCGCAAGATGCTTCGAGGCCTCCTTGCTGCCCAGATCGCGCGCCTTCAGATAGAGCTCGCGCGCTTTGGCGGGATCCTTGTCGCAGCCCTCGCCGTTCTCGTACATTTCACCGAGCTGGTCGCAGGAGACGGCATCGTCCTTTCCGGCGGCGAGCGTGTACCAGCGCAGCGCGGCAGAAGGATCTTTCCCGACGCCGACGCCGATGCGAAGCAAGGAGGCGTACATCCGCTGCGCGGGAATGATGCCCTCCTCGGCGGCGATGGCGTAATAGTGCGCGGCTTTTTTATAATCCCGCTCGTTGTCGCCGTCGTCGCTGCCGCGATAGTAGCAGTTCGCCGCATAGTAAGCGCCGAGCCCGTCGTCGCGGTCGCCGGCCTTCTCAAAGAGAGAAAGGGCGCGTTCATGGTTCTCCTCCACGCCGATGCCGTTGTCATAGCACACGCCGAGGGCACGGTAGGCGGCGGGGTAGTTCTGCTCCGCCGCGGCGCGGTAGAGCTGCGCGGCGCGCTCACGGTCCTTTTCCACGCCGCGGCCGGATTCGTAATGGAGACCGAGGAAGAACTTCGCGCGGGCGAAGCCCTGCGAGGCCGCGGCGGAAAAAAGCTCGACGGCCTTTTCGTCGTCCTGCTCCACGCCCTCTCCGTCACGGGTGAGGACACCGAGGTTGCACTGCCCCTCGACGCCGCCGAGTGCGGCGGCGCGGCGGTAGAGCTCGACGGCCCGGGAGATATCCTGCTGCACACCGCTGCCCGCCTCATAGCAGACGCCGAGACGCGCCATCGCGCGGACCTGGCCGAGATCGGCCGCTTTCTGCCACCAGAAGACGGCCTGGCCGAGATCGCGCTCGATCCCGCGGCCGTAGGCATAGAACAGGCCGAGGAAGAACATCGCGTCGGCGTCGCCCTGCTCGGCGGCGCTGCGGAACCATCGGAAGGCTTCCGCAGGGTCCTCCTCCGTGCCGACGCCGTCGTCGAGGCATTTCGCCGTGAAGTACTGCGCGCGGCAAAGCCCCATCTCCGCGGCCTTTCGGAAAAGCTCGAAGCCCTTGGCCTCGTTCGTCTCGGTGCCCTTGCCGTGCAGATACATCACACCCAGCGAGCAGATCGCCTCGGCGTAGTTCTGCCTTGCGGCTTCCTCATAGAACTGGAAGGCCTTTTTCTCGTCGAGCGGCACACCCTTGCCGAACTCGTAGCTGACGCCCAGAAGATGCTGCGCACGCGGGAAGTTTTTCGCGGCGGCGCGGGCAAAGAGAGCGGCGGCCTTCTCGGCGTCGACGGGCACGCCGATGCCCGCCTCATAGCAGACGCCGAGGTTGCAGGGCGCGGCGTGGGAGGCCAGCTCGTCGGCACGACGATAGAGCTGAGCGGCTTTTTCCTGATCGACCGGAACGCCGCGCCCGTTCTCATAGCACAGGCCGAGCGCGCTGATCGCCGGGGCGAAGTTCAGCTCCGCCGCCTCGGCGAGCAGCTCGGCCGAGCGGGCGAGATCGGCCTCGACGCCGACGCCCATGTCATAGCAGTAGGAGAGATAGAACAGGCCCGCCGCGTTGTCGCGGGGCAGCCTGCTGAAGCAGCGGAAGGCCTCTTCTCCGTTGCGGGGAGGCTCGCCGAGCGTGCCGACATAATAGAGCCCCAGCTCCAGAAGCGCCGCCTGGTCGCCGCTGTCGGCGGCCTCCTGCAGCGCGGCGAGGCGGTCCTGCCGCTGCTGCGCGGCCTGAAGGAACTCCGGCGCGAAGAATACGACCTGCTGCTCGGAGGGGGAAAAGCCGTCATCGAGGTTATGCTGATTCCGTTCGTCCATGGCCCGCTCCTTTGTCGATAAATGATTTGCCTATACCATAGCACTTTTTCCCCGCTTGGGCAAGTCCGGGACTTGTGAAGAGAGCCGCTCTTTGGTATAATAGCCAGCGGAATGACTCCCAAAGGAGATGTTGATCAGATGAAACTGGGTTTGACGGGTCTGCCAAACGTCGGCAAGACGACGCTTTTCAACGCGCTCACCGGCTCGAAAGCCGAGACGGGCGCCTATACCGTGGCCGGGGCGAAGCCCAACGTCGGCGTGGCGAAGGTGCCCGACGAGCGGCTCGACTGGCTGGCGGAGTACTACCACCCGAAGAAATACAGCCCTGCGACGATCGAATTCGTCGACGTGCCGGGCGTGGCGAGCGGCGGCAAGGGCAACGAGGTCTTTCAGGCCATCCGCCAGGTCGACGCGCTCGTCGAGGTCGTGCGCTGCTTCGACGACGACGCCATCTTCCTCGAGAAGGCCGACGCCGTGCGCGACGCCTCGGACTTTGAGCTCGAGCTCATCCTCGCCGACATCGAGATCGTCGAGCGCAGGCTCGACCGCGCGAAGAAGAACGCCAAAAGCGGGGACAAGAAATACAAGCGCGAGGTCGAGATGTGCGAGGCGCTGATCGCGCACCTCGAGGAGGAGAAGCCCGCGCGCGACTTCGACTTTTCCGACGAGGATCAGGACATCCTGACCGACGGCGGCCTGCTGACCGTCAAGCCCGTGATCTACGCCGCGAACATGGACGAGAACGGCATGGCTGCCTATTCGGGCGACGCCAACTTCAAGGCCCTCGCCGCCCACGCGGCAAAGCAGGGCGCGGCGGTGCTGCCCGTGGCGGCCAAGTTCGAGGAGGATATCGCCGAGCTCGATCCCGAGGAGGCCGAGATGTTCATGGCCGACCTCGGCCTGACCGAGACGGGGCTCGACCGTCTGATCAAGACCTCCTACGACCTGCTCGGCTACATCTCCTTCCTCACGGCCGGCGAGGACGACGTCCACGCCTGGACGATCGTGAAGGGCACCAAGGCCCCGAAGGCCGCCGGCAAGATCCACACCGATATCGAGCGCGGCTTCATCCGCGCCGAGATCGTCGCCTTCGAGGACCTCAAGGCCTGCGGCAGCATGGCCGCGGCGAAGGAAAAGGGCCTGTTCCGTCTCGAGGGCAAGGACTACGTCATGGCCGACGGCGACGTGACGATGTTCCGCTTCAACGTATAAGACTGCGCGGGCGGCCCGGACGGGCCGCCCGCTTTCATAAAACGAGATCTGGGAGGAAACGAAGATGCTGCCGAAGGACCCGATGATCCTTTTGAGCGTTCTCAACACAAAGCTGCGCGATCAATACGCCTCGCTCGACGCGCTGTGCGAGGACCTGGAGCTCGATGCGCGCGAGCTGGAGGACACGCTCGCCGCCGCCGGGTTCCGCTATGATGCCGCGCTGCGCCGCTTCATCTGACGGAAAGGACGGTGGACGCCATGCCGAACTACGAACAGCTGGGAAAGGTCTTTCACGATTTCAGAACCAACCGGGGCGTTTCGCTCAAGCAGATCGCGGATGAAAACGTCTCCGCGTCCCAGATCTCCCGCTTTGAACGCGGAGAGAGCGACATTTCCCTGAGCAGGTTTCTGAGAGTGCTCGATAACATGCATGTGGAAATGAATGAGTTTATGGCTGCGGTTCGCGGCAACGACAAGACAGAAACGATCCGCTTCATGAGCCAGCTGGTCCCGCTCGAGTATCTGAGGGACAAGGCCGGCTTCCAGCGTCTTTTCCGGGAACAGAAGAGCAAATACGAAAAGAATCCCTCGGTGTACCAGTACCGCCTGAACATGATCCTGGCGCAGAGCTTCATCTGCAAGTGCGACGAGACCGTGCCCTTTCCAAAGGAGTATATGGACGAGGTGACGGATTATCTGTTCTCCGTCGAAGAGTGGAAGATCTACGAGCTGATCCTCATCGGGAACCTGTATCTGTTTATGGACATCCCGCTTCTTGACCGGATGGGACGGGAGATCGTGGCGAACCATTCCCGTAACGGAGCCAATTCCGGGCTGGTCACCGTGACGCTGCTGAACGTCTGGGAGACCTGTCTGCACAGGGACGAACTGAAAACGGCCGGGTTTTACCGGGACAGCATCCTGCCGCTGCTGGAGGACGAGACGCTGCTGTACGAAAGGAATCTTTACCTTTTCCTGTCTGGGCTCCATCGCTTCAAAAGCGGGGAGAAGGAACGCGGGAAGGAGGAAATGACCCGGGCCATACAGATCTATGAATGGCTGGACTGCCCTCATCTGGCGCGAAACTACCGGGAAGACCTCGCGAAATACGCGATTTGATTTTGCATATATGCAAATAACGGAGACCTCCGGCTGCAGGGGATTATAATGATCTCACTACGGAGCGGAGGTCCTGTCATGAAAATTGAGCGGATAAGGAAAAACGAAGCCCTTCTGTGGTTCGGGAGCTGGACCTCGCGGATAGGCAATCTGATCTTCGACTATGCCAACAGCGTCAGCATCGTCGGAGCCTTTGCCGGAAAGCCGTGGGTCCTGGCGGCCTATCAGAGCTCGGAGACGGTCATCCAGATCGTTTTCAATTTGATCGGAGGAGCCAGGGCGGACAAGGGCGACAGAAAAAAGATCGTGATCGTCACCGATCTGCTGGCGGCCCTCATCTGCGGCGTGCTGAGCTTTTTCGTGAAGTCGCGTTTCATGGCCGAGGTCATGATCGTCGCGAACGCCCTTCTGGCGCTGGTCTACGCCTTCAATTCTCCGACCTATAAATCGCTGATCCGCGAGGTCGTCGAAAGAGAGAGGATCGGCTTTTTCAACGGAATCTCCCATGCCGGGGGAGAGCTGATCCGTGTGATCGGGCCGATCGTCGGCGTGGGGCTGGTCGGCGTGATCGGCGTCAGAGGCGCGCTGCTCTTCGACGCCTTCACCTTCGCCGCTTCCGCTGCGGCCGAGGCGCTTTTGACGAAGATCGACGGATGCGCCGCGAGCGGGAAGGGCGGGAAGAAGCTCCTGACGGATATCGCGGAGGGCTTTGGCTATCTGGCAAAAGAGAAGAGGATCCTTTTCCTGGTGATCCTGTCGTCTCTCGTGAATTTTTTTCTGGCGGGATACAACCTGCTGCTTCCCTATACGGATCTGATCTTCCGGGACTTTGCGGACGCCTTTTACAGCAAGGCGCTCGCCATGGAGGCTTTGGGCGGAATCATCGGCTCCGCGCTCTTCGCAAAGCGCATCAACCGCTTCCGGGACAATGTTCTGGCGCTGATCCTGTTTCTGTTCGGCACGGGCTTCGTGCTCGCGCCGCTGCCGCTCCTCGCACGGAGCGGGCAATTCATCCTGTGCCTGCTTCCCTTCGCCCTGTTCGGCGTATCGCTGACCGCGTTCAATATCCAGTTTATGTCCTATGTTCAGGTGGCCGTCAACGAGAACTACCTGGGGAGGGTGTTCAGCATCATCTTTACCGTCGCCGTGCTTTTCATGCCGCTGGGCTCGTTCCTGCTGTCCAAGCTCCTGAATACGGCGGACGTCGCGAGCTACTATGTGGTCGGCGGCGGGATCGTGCTTCTGTCTTTGGCGAGCGTTCCGGTCCACTTCGCAAACAAAAGGGGGACGGTTCCGGCGGGGGATCAATCTGCCCTTGACAGGGCAGAATAAGGGTGATAGAATCCAGCTATGTCAAAGGCTTTGACGGAGAAGACAGCTCCCGGAAGCATCCGGACAGAGAGGACCGCCGATCGGCTGAGAGCGGCCCACGGATCAGAGAGCTGCCACCGCTCCCGAGCCGGAGGGAGAAAATGCCTTCCCGCGCGGCGCGCGTTACGCGCATCAATGAGTGAAAGATCAAGGTGGAACCGTGCACAACAGCACCCTTGGCGCGAATCAAAGAAGCGCCAAAGGTGCTTCGTCATTTTACGGAGGAGAAAGACTATGAAAATCATCTACAAGGACGGCCATGTGGACGAGTGCCCGCAGGAGGAAGAACTGCACGTCATCCGCCATACGGCGGCGCACGTCATGGCCCAGGCGATCAAGCGCCTGTTCCCGGAGGCGGATT
>CAMVJF010000094.1 GCA_947167725.1 uncultured Clostridia bacterium
TGCCGGGCTTCACAGGGCCGTTCCCTCCACCGCTCTTGATAAGGTGTTCAATTGTCGAGAGCATTATATCACAGGCGCGTGATTTGTCAACAGAAAACGAAACATTATCCCGCCTTGTCCTCCACGGCGGCATAGCGCATCTCGCGCCCGTCGGGCAGCACCAGCGCAAAGCACGGCTCGCCCGCCGCGGCCGCCTCCGGCAGCTCGTCCGTGTGCAGATCGCCGTCGAGCATGCGGCAGCGCCGCGCCTCCGCGGCCGGGGCGAGGGAGGCGAGCTCGGCACGGAAGAGCGAGGAGAAGGGCACGAGGACCTCCGTGCCGTCCGTCAGCGTCGCGCGGAGCTGCCAGCTGCCGTCCGCGGTGTACAGGTAATCCGGCACGCACGCGAGCGCGCCCTTGGCGCGCTGCTCGGAGCCGTCCCGCAGCGAGAGCGCGCACAGCGCATAGCCCTCGCCCTCTGGCGTGAGGTACAGCAGCTTGTCACCGATCACCGCGAGCCCATCGGCCGCACCGGCCGTCAGACACAGATCGCTGCGGTCCGCGGGGCGGAAGAGATGCGCGCGGCCGTCCGCCGTCGCAGTGTAGAAGACGCCCTCGCCGCAGACGTAGGCCCAGCTGCAGCCGTCGAGCAGCGTTTCCCGTTCCTCGCCGCGCAGAGCCAGCAGAACGCCGTCCTCAGTCAGACAGCAGAGCGCGCCGTCGAAGAGCTGCACGCTGCGGCAGGGGGCGTCGAGCTCGATCCGGCGATCGGCGCCGTCGAAGAGCATGCTCTCCGGCCGCCCGTTCTCGCCGAGAAAGTACAGCCTTCCGCCGCGCTCGCAGAGATACGAGGCCTCAAAGCCGCGGCAGAGGATACTGGGGTCATAGAGCCCCAGATCGATCACGTCAAAATGTGCGAGCGCGCTCTCTCCGGTCGCGAAGCGGCAGACGCTGAAATATTCCGCATCTGAGAACAACGCGCCGCGGCGGCAGAGATGGTTGAGCATCGCCTCGCTCTCCGCGTCTGTGAAAGGCGCGCCGAGCAGCGGGAAGACCGTCTCGGCCGGGATGCGCTCCGGCGCCGCCGGGTAAGCCGGCGCGGCCGTCTTCGCACCGCTCTGCGGCGAAGCATCGCCCTCCTCCGGCTCCGCGAAGAGCCCGCAGGCGCAGAGCGCGAGCAGCAGCAGGGCGCAGAGCGCCGCCGCGAGGATCCTTTTTTTCATCGAAAACCGCCGCCTTTCCGTGCGTGGGGCGTATCGCCCGCCCATCGTCTGTCATTTTAGCACAGATCTTGTCGGAAGGCAATTGCGCGCGGGCGCGGCGCTGTGGTAAAATAGCTGCAGAAACATCAGCCCGGCGGGAGACCCGCGCTCCGGATCGCCCCGCCCGACTTACCCAAAGGACGGAAAGCCCATGAAAAAACTGCTGCGTTCGCTCCTGACGCTCGCGCTGATCCTCGCGCTGCTCTTCGCGCTCGAGGCCCTGTTCCCGAACTTCCTCCAGAGTCTGAGCCCCGCGTCGTCCCCGGACGCGCGCCCCGCGGCGACGGCGGGACCCGACGCGTCCCCGCCCTCGGACGGCGGCGGCGCCATGCCTGACGAGGACGGAGAATACGACAGGAAGGACGAGCTTGCGCTCTACATCCACCTCTACGGCCACCTGCCCGGCAACTTCGTCACCAAGCGCGAGGCGGAGGCCGCGGGTTGGAACGGCGGCTCGCTCGAGAGCGTCCTGCCCGGCAAATGCATCGGCGGCGACCGCTTCGGCAACCGCGAGGGCCTGCTGCCGAAGGCGAAGGGGAGGACCTGGACGGAGTGCGACGTCGGCACGCTCGGCCGCGTCTCGCGCGGCGCGAAGCGCATCGTTTTTTCCAACGACGGGCTGATCTATTACAGCCCGGACCACTACGAGAGCTTCGAGCTGCTCTACGGCGAGCCGTAGACGTCGGCCGGCTTCGGATGATCACACAAGGGGCGTCGAACGAGCGCGGTTTTCGACGCCCCTTTCCTCGGCCCGATCATTCGACAAAATTCGACACGTGCGGAACGAAAAAACCGAAAAACTTTGTCGAAGCCTCTTGGAAACAGAAGGAGATTGTCATATTATGTCAACAAGTTCTCCGCCGAATTCGACAGCGTTCTGTTGTTTGAGAGTGTCAATTATGGTAAATTACCTTCGACAGACCGGTAAATGACCTGCTAAAAGTCAGGATCGCCCCGCACATCGTTTTTTGGGAGGATAACACTTATGGAAACCAAGACCCGCATACTCATCGCCGACCCCAATCCCGATTTTTCGTCTCTTCTCTCCGACCTCATCGCGGGTGAAAAGGATATGGAGGTGGCGGGCGCGGCCGACAACGGCGTCGACGCGCTCGCGCTTCTGGGCGAGCTGAAGCCGGACGTGCTGCTGCTCGACCTCGTTCTGAGCAAGCTCGACGGGCTCGAGCTGCTGCGCCGCATCGGCGAGACCGGCGCGAAGCCGCATATCATCGTGCTCTCCGGCTTTGTGAACAGCAAGGTCGTGAGCGAATGCTCCGCGCTCGGCGCGGACTACTTCATCTCCAAGCCCTGCGACCCGGCGGCGCTGCTCGGCCGGGTGCGCCAGCTCTGCGGCGAGGCGCGCGACGAGGGCGCGGCGGGCGGCTATGAGCTTGCCGCGGCGGACCGCCGTCGCAGCGAGGCGGGGCTCGAGAGCGTCGTGACCGACATCATCCACGAGATCGGCGTGCCCGCGCACATCAAGGGCTATCAGTATCTGCGCGAGGCGATCATCCTGACGATCAAGGACATGGACATGATCAATGCCGTCACCAAGGTGCTTTATCCCGAGGTCGCGCGCCGCTTTTCCACGACGCCCAGCCGCGTCGAGCGCGCTATCCGCCACGCGATCGAGGTGGCCTGGGACCGCGGCGATCTCGAAGTGCTGCAGAAGTTCTTCGGCTACACGGTCTCGAACATCAAGGGAAAGCCCACGAACAGCGAGTTCATCGCCATGATCGCGGACCACCTGAGCCTCAAGCAGAAGCAGGGCGCGATGTATTGAGCTTCGGCCTCCGGCGGCGCGCCGCGCCTGCACAAAGCAGTCATCCCGAGCGGAGCGAAGGATCTTTTCCCGCGGAGCGAACGCGGAGAAGGGTCCTTCGCCGTTTTTTTGCCTCCCCGCGCCGCGGAGGCGTGCGGATCTGCGTTTTTCCCTTTGCTTTTGACATAAAAATATGGTATTATACAATTTAGCTCTTCGCCGGGAGGCGGAAGAGCAAAGTACGACGAAAACCCGGGAGAGAAAACCATGCTCTACGCTCTTGCGGGGCTGCTCGGCCTCTGCGCCGCGGCCCTGATCGTCTTTCATAAAAAGCTCTCGCTGCGCGTCGGCTGCTATGTCGCCGCGCTGCTCTGCGCCGCGGCGGCCTTCGCGCTGGCCGGGCTCGGGGCGCAGCGCGGCGTGCTCGCCGTGCGCGCCGCTTCCTCGCCGGAGGAGACGGTCGAGGCCTTCTTCGCCGCGCTCTGCCGCGGCGACGGCGAGGCGGCGGCCGCGTATCTCGACGGCGGCGCGGACATGAATCTCACGGCCGAGCCCGAGGACGAGGTCACGGCGGCGCTGCAGAGCGCCGTGCGCGCGAGCTACGCCTGCCGCCTCCTGGGGAGCTCCGAGCAGAAGGGCCTCGAGGCCGTGCAGCGCGCGGAGTTCACGGCGCTGGACGTCGGCGCGATGCAGGGCGAGCTGCGCGAGCGTGTGCTTGCCGATCTCGAGCGCTGGGTCGAGGAGCGCGCCTACGACGCGGTCTATGACGAGAACGACCAGTACCGCCCCGAGATCACCGACGAGGCCTATCGCGACGCGGTCTTCGCGGCGCTGGAGCACAGCGGCGACTTCGCGCGCACCGAGGAGCTGACGCTCCGGCTGCGCTGCGACGATGAGGGCTGGCACATCCTGCCCGACGCCGCGCTGCTGCGGGCCATGAACGGCTACCTGGCCGACTGAGGGGAGGGGAGAGCATACCATGGACATGAACGAACGTCCCGCGCGGCGGCCCTTCCTTGCCGCGGGGCTCGCGCTGGTGCTGATGAGCCTGCTTTGTGCGCTCGCCCTCGTGCCGTTGATCCACCTGCCCGCGCAGAGCGATCCCTCCTCCGGCCGCGGCCGCGACCTCTCCGCAGGCTTCGAGAGCGGCGCGAACAACATCAAGAGCGGCGCGCTCGACGGCCTGACCTACATCCGCAAGATCTACAAGATCCCCGAGTCCGATCCGGTCGCTCCCGCGCCCGATCCGGCGAACTTCGGCCACACGACCGACCCGGCCGTGATCCGCGCCGTCATCGACAAGGCCTCCGTCCTGCTCGAGGGACAGGACACGGTCTGGAACGAGGAGATCGAGCTCTATCCCCGCGCCGAATACACCTACTACTACGACGAGACCATCCTCGCCATCGCGTGGAAGGAAAAGATCAAGGGCAAGAGCTGCACCTTCGCGGAGGTCCGCATTGCCGACGGCTCCCAGCTGCGCCGCTGCCTCTCCGGCGACGGCTATGACTCGCGCGTGCGGGAATACGGCTCGCGCCTCGCGGCGAACGCCAACGCGATCGTCGCGACGAACGGGGACTTCTACGCCTTCCGTCCCTACGGCATCACGGTCTACCAGCGCCAGGTCTACCGCTTTGAGCCGAAGCTGCTCGACACCTGCTTCTTTACTGCGGACGGCGACATGCTGCTCGTGCCCGCCGACACCTTTACGACGCGCGAGGAGGTCGAGGACTACGTCCGCGAAAACGACGTGACCTTTTCCCTCGCCTTCGGCCCGATCACGATCCGGGACGGCGAGCTGCTCAAGATCGACCGCTACCGCATCGGCGAGATCAACGACATCTACTCGCGCTCCACGATCGGCATGGTCGACAAGCTGCACTATCTGATGATGACGATCAACATCGACCGCGGCGCCGCCCTGCCGGCCAAGCTGGCCGACGCCTCGCAAATCATGTACGACAAGGGCTGCATCAAGGCCTATACCCTCGACGGTGGCCAGACCGCCGAGCTCTGGATGGACGGCCATATCCTCAACTCCATCGACTGGAGCTCCGAGCGCCAGGTCAGCGATATCCTCTATTTTGCCACGGCGCTGCCGTCCGAAGGGAGGCGCGAAGGATGAGCTCCGTTGCCTTCTGTCTCGGCTCCACGATCATCTACTGGGACTCGATCCTGATCGCGCTCGCCGTTCCGGCCTGCTATCTCGCGCTCGCCGGGGCCTACGCCGCGCGCGCGGAAAAGCGCGCCGCGCTCTTTCTGCTCACGCCGCTGGGCGTGCTGCTCTCGCTGTTTTTCTCGCGTCTGATCTACTGGACCTGCCACCCCGAGCAGTTTGCCTCCTTCCCGGCCTCCTTCCTGCCGGGTGCGGGCGGCGGCTACTGCCTCTCCGGCGTGCTGATCGGCTTTCTGCTCGCCGCGCTGCTGCTGCGGCTGTGCGGATTGGTGAAGGATCTGCCCCTGCTGCTCGACTGCGCCGCGCCCGGCCTCGCGCTCGGCATGGCGGTGCTGCGCCTCAGCTCGCTTTTCAACGACAGCTGCCGCGGCAAGACGATCCTCCGCGATCCGCGCCTGTTCCGTCTGCCCTTCGGCGTGCCCGAGGGCGGCGGCACGGAATACCGCTTCGCGTTCTTTTTCCTTGGCTCGCTGCTCTTCGTGCTGTTCTTTTTCCTGCTGCTCTGGCGCGACAGCCGGATCTACGGTCCGGAGAGGACGAAGCGGAAGCGCCGCGGCGATGTGTTCCTCTCCTTCCTGCTGCTTTACAGCGCGGAGGAGCTCGTCGTCGACAGCGCGCGCAACGACGCGAGCTACTTCCTGTTCAACGCCTTTATCAGCGTCGCGCAGATCGTCGCGGCCGTCACGCTGCTCGTCGTGCTTCTGATCTACGGCGTCCGCGCGATCCGCCGCCACGGTGCGAAGCTGCGTATCCTGCTCTGCTTCTTCCTGTGGGTCGTCGGCCTCTCGGTCGTCGGCGTCTGCGAATACCTCGTCCAGCGCCACGGCAACTGGCAGCTGAGCTGCTACACGGCCATGAGCCTCGCGATCCTGGTGGTACTCTTCTCCACGACGACGCTGCGCAGGCTTTCGGAGCGCAGAAAAATACACGGCGCCTCGCTCTGAGGCGCCGCGCCGGGAGAAAAAGGCCCCGATACGATACAAGACCTCGGCGCTTCGATCCGAAGCGCCGAGGTCGTTTTCACTTATTCGCTCTCGTCCCGCGCTGTCCGCGCCACGCGGCGGATGTTCTTTTCAAACTTTGCGCGCGGGCCCATGACCTCGCGGCCGCAGCCGCGGCAGCGCAGGCGGAAATCCGCCCCGATGCGCAGCACCTCCCACTCCCGGCTTCCGCAGGGGTGGGCTTTTTTCATCGTGAGCACGTCTCCGAGCCGGATATCCATTACTTCTTGATCTCCTCCCAGTAGCGTTTCGCCGTCTGCTCGGTCTTGTTGTCGCCGTACTCGTAGTAGCGGCGGTCGCGCAGCTCGTCGGGCAGGTACTGCTGCTTCACCCAGCGGTGCGGGAAGTCGTGCGGGTAGAGGTAGCCCTGCTCGCGCTCGAAGCCCGCGCCGTCGGCGTGGACGTTCTGCAGCTCGCGCGGGATCGGTCCGACGTGCCCGGCGCGTACGTCCGCGATCGCGGCGTCGATGGCGAGGCAGGCGGTGTTGGACTTCGGCAGCGTCGCGAGGAAGATGCAGGCCTCCGCCAGCGGCAGCCGCGCCTCGGGCAG
>CAMVJF010000095.1 GCA_947167725.1 uncultured Clostridia bacterium
CCCCAGCGCCCCGCCCGCCTCGCGGATGGCCTCGATCTCGGCGTGGGCCGCGGCGTCGGCCATTTCCTCGCGGCGGTTGCGTCCGCGGCCGATGATGCGCCCCTTTTCGTCGGCGATCACGCAGCCGACCGGGACCTCGTGCGCCTCCGCCGCCTCGCGCGCCAGCGCGAGCGCCTCAAGCATGTAATCCTCGTGCTCCATGGTTTTCCTCTCAAAAAAGGGCGGCCTCGGGGCCGCCCTTACCGTTTTCCTGACGATGGACCGCGCGTCACGCGAGCGCAGCGGTGATAATGGACATCTGATAGACTTCTTCGGCGTCGCAGCCGCGGCTGAGGTCGTTGATCGGGGCGTTGAGTCCCTGCAGGATCGGGCCGTAGGCCGCGTAGCCGCCGAGACGCTGGGCGATCTTGTAGCCGATGTTGCCGGACTGGATCTCCGGGAAGATGAAGGTGTTGGCGTAGCCGGCGACCTTGCTGCCCGGGAACTTCAGCTGGCCGACGACCGGGGAGACGGCGGCGTCGAACTGCATCTCGCCGTCGAGATCCAGCTCGGGAGCCATTTCCTTCGCGATGGCGGTGGCGTTGCGGACGAGATCGACGTTCGCGCCCTTGCCGGAGCCCTTGGTGGAGTAGGAGAGCATGGCGACCTTCGGGTCCATGCCGAAGACCTTGGCGGTCTTGGCGGTCTCGACGGCGACCTCGGCGAGCTGGGCCGCAGCGGAGAGAACGACATTGCCTTCCTTGTCGAGGCGGTCCTCATAGCCGATGTTGATGGCGCAGTCGCCCATGCAGAGCATGGGGGCGCCTTCCTTGACGAGAATGAAGCAGGAGCTCACGAGGTTCGCACCCTTGCGGGTCTTGACGAGCTGGAGCGCGGGACGGACGGTGTCGGCCGTGGAATAGGTCGCGCCGCCGAGCAGCGCGTCGGCCACGCCCATCTTCACGAGCATGGTGCCGAAATAGTTGCCCTTCTGCAGGCTGGCGCGGCACTCCTCGGAGCTCATTTTTCCCTTGCGCAGGGCGACCATGGTGTCGACCATCTCGTCCATGCGCTCGTAGGTCGCGGGATCCAGGATCTCCAGACCCTCGATGTCGAAACCGCCCTTCGCGGCCGCGGCCTTGACGTCCTCGACCTTGCCGACGAGAACGGGCGTGAGGAAGCCGTCCTTCTTCAGACGGGCGGCAGAGGCGAGGATACGCGCGTCGGTACCCTCGGTGTAAACGATCTTGCGGGGATTGGCCTTGAGGATCTCGATCAAATTCTCAAACATCTTTTGTGCCTCCAATGAAGTTATATTTTTCCGTTCAAAGGATCTTTGCTCAACAAGAATACTGTATCACTTGCGCGCGATCTTTTCAAGGGATAAAACGGGCAAAGCGTCAAATGGTCTTGTTCGTCGGCAGGATCACCGGAAGGCCGGTCATGTGGCGGCGCATCATGTCGTAGACGTGGTTGCCGGCCATGCGGCGGATGAAGCTGCGCGTGCGGTGCTCGCCCAGGTGCAGCTCGCGCACCCACACGCCGTCCTTTGCCGCCATCGACACGAACACCGTGCCGACCTCGTGCACGCCGTCGCCGTCCGGCCCGGCCAGACCCGTGACGCCCACGCCGAGGTCCGCTCCGGAGATCTCCCGGATCCGTGCGGCCATCTCATAGGCGACCTCGCGGCTGACCGCGCCCTTTTCCTCGATCAGCGCGGGATCGATACCGAGGAGCTTCGCCTTCATCGCGTTGGTGTAGGTCACCGCGCCCCCGAGGAAATGCGCGCTCGCGCCGGGAATATCGGTGAAACGCTTGGCGATCTCGCCGCCCGTGCAGCTCTCGGCAGCGGCGAAGGTCATGCCGTTTTGTTCCATCAGGGCGAAGACGGCTTCCTCCACGCATTCGACGTCGACGCCGTAGACGTATTCGCCCAGACGCGCGGCCGCCCTCTCCATCACGGGACGGATCATCGCCTCGGCCTCTTCGGCCGTGTCGGCCTTGGCCGTCACCTGCAGCAGGCAGTCGCACTCCTTGGCGTAGGGAGCCATTGAGGGATTGGACATTTTGTCCATCTCCTCGCGGAACATCTGGTCCACGGCGCTCTCCCCGATGCCGAAGATGCGCAGCGAATGGGACACGATCTCGCCCCCCGAAAGGGCGCGCAGATAGGGCAGCGCGCTCTCGGCGAACATCGCACGGCACTCTTTGGGCGGGCCGGGGATCATGACGACGGTCTTGCCGTCCTTCTCAAAGGCGCAGCCGGGCGCTGTGCCGCAGTTGTTGTGGAACACGGTGCAGCCCTCGGGCAGCATCGCCTGGGCGAAGTTGTTGGGCGTGAAATCCCGGCTGTACTTGATGTAATCATAAAGCCCGTCGCGCTCGGCTTTGCATTCCACGAGCGGGAGTGAAAAGGCCTCGGCGAGGATCTGCTTGGTCAGATCGTCGCAGGTGGGGCCGAGCCCGCCGGTCGTGATGATGATGTCGGCGCGGCGCTTGGCGATCTCGACGCATTCGCGCAGGCGCATGGGGTTGTCGCCCACGACGGTGTGATAACGTACGTTGATGCCGATGCGCGAGAGCATCTCGGAGATATCGCGCGCGTCGGTGTTCGTCACGTGGCCGAGCAGCAGCTCGGTCCCGACCGAGAGGATCTCGGTATTCAGAGCACGGTCTTTCATTGTCCCACCTCGATCCTTTCGATCCCGGCGAAGGCCTCGGATACGAGCCCTTCGATATCAAGCGCGCTTTCGGCGCGCTCGACCTCCTCAAGCTTCGGATGCGTGCGCGGGTGGCGCGGCGTAAAGACCGTGCAGCAGTCCTCGTAAGGCAGGATCGAGGTCTCGAAGGTTCCGATCCGCCGCGCGAGGCGCACGATCTCCTCCTTGTCCATGCCAATGAGCGGCTGAAGCACGGGGAGGGACAGTACCGCCTGGGTCGAGGCCATGGCCTCCATGGTCTGGCTCGCGACCTGGCCGAGGTTCTCGCCCGTGACAATGGCCCTGCCGCCGCAGTCTTCCGCGACGCGCGCGGCGATGCGCATCATGAAGCGGCGCATGATGAGCGTGAAATACTCCTCGGGGCACTTGTCGCGGATCTCCTCCTGAATATGCGTGAAGGGCGCGATGAGCAGACTCATCCTGCCGCACCAGGGCGTCAGAAGCTGCGCAAGCTCGACGACCTTCTCCTTCGCCGCTTCGGAGGTATAGGGGAAGGAGAAGAAGTGAAGCGGCACGAGCCGCACGCCGCGTCTGGCGATCATATAGCTCGACACCGGGCTGTCGATGCCGCCGGAGAGCAGCGTGACCGCGATGCCGTTGGAGCCCACGGGCATGCCGCCCGCTCCGTCGACGGGCGAGGCGTGGACGTAGGCCGCCACGTCGCGCACCTCGAGATGGACGACGAGTTCGGGCTCGTGCATCTCGGCGCGCAGATGGGGAAAGGCCTCCGCCAGCTCGCCGCCGACGTACTGGCTCAGCTCAATGCTCGTCATCGGAAAGCGTTTGTCGCTGCGCTTGGACTCGACCTTGAAGCTGCGGACGCTCTCAAGCTCCCCGCGCAGGTATTCCTTCGCCAGGGCGACGATCGCGTCGGGATCCTTCTCGCAGGCCGCGGCGCGGCTGAGCTTAATGATGCCGAAGACCTTTTTTGCCGCCTCGAAGGCGAGGTCCATGTCGGCACTCTCGTCGGCGCCCTCGATATAGACGGTGGACTGGCTGCACCAGACGCGGTAGCTGCCGAGACGGTACAGCGCGTGGCGCAGGTTGGAGAGGAGCTTTTGCTCAAAGCTCCTGCGGTTAAGCCCCTTGAGGACGATCTCGCCGAGCTTGCATAAAATGATCTCTTTCATAGTTCTTCCTTATGCTTGAATGTCAATGCGGATGGGGAGCTCTGCAAAAGGCGTTTCCTTGTCAACCGCACGGGCGAAGAGCGTCAGCTCGAGCGTACCGCTCCCGTCCGTGACAAGCTCCGGGAGGATGAAGCTCCAGTCGAGCCTGTACCCGGCCGGAATGGCACAGCGGGACTCGACGTTCAGCTCGGGCGCCGCGGAGACGAGGAACTCGGCCTCGCACGCGGAGCCGTTCTCGATCGCAAGCGTCACGGAGAGCTGAGCGCCGCCTTCGGTAAGGGAGAGGGAGGCGTCGGAGTAGCGCAGCTCGACGCCGTCCTCGCTGCGCAGCAGCGTCCCGGGCTCGGGTGCGGCGAGCTGGATTTCGCCCGCGGGCCGGAAGGAGGAGCAGACTACGTCGAGGATCTCGTTGAGATCGTCCTCATAGCGGTCGAAACACACGCCGTAGATCAGATAGAAGTAATCGTCCGTCTCCCAGGCGATCCAGCGGCGGTAGGTGTCGTATTTGGTGTTGCTCATGCGCATCGCGTTCCACTTGCCGGCGACGGTGATCTCGCCGGGCACGCTCTCCCACTTGGCGGGCTCAAAAAGCTCGACGAGGGTGGAGGGGGCGTCCCCGGAGGCCTTGGCGATGGGCGTGAGGATCACGCGGGCGAAGAACCGGCTCGGCGAGAGCCGGATGGTCCCGTCCTCGGTCCAAAGCGAGCAGGAATCGGGGTAGGAGAAGCAGCAGTCGTACTCCTCCTTCGAGCTGTAATAGAGACCGCGGCCGTCCTCGGATGCGGCTGGCAGCGTGACGGAAAGCCGCAGCGCGTCGGGAAAGGGTTCTCGTGTCGGCTCCGGTGTCGGCTCCGGCGTCGGATCGGGCGGAAGGCCCTCCTCCGTGGGGGCGGGACTGAGCTCCGCCGTCGGCGGCGTGGGGAGATCGCAGGCGGCAAGACAGGGAAGGAGCAGGACGAGCAGCAGTAGCGCAAGCTGTTTTTTCATCTCGTATTCTCCTTATTCGGCGCTCGAGAAATCAAAAGAGCGGTACTGTATGGCTTCGGCTAAATGCTCCGGCCGGATGTCGGGAGAGGCGGCGAGGTCCGCGATCGTGCGCGCGACGCGCAGGATGCGGTCATAGCTGCGGGCACTGAGCCCCATCGCGTCGAAGGCGCCGTGCATCAGCTCCTCACAGTCCGAACTGAGGGGGCAGGATTCGCGCAGCTCGCGGCTCGTCATACGGGCGTTGCAGGCTGTACCGCTTGCGGCGTAACGCTTTCGCTGGATCTCGCGTGCGCGGTCGACGCGCGATTTTACCGCGCATGAGCATTCTGCGCCCGTCGTGCGCCGGAGCTCGTCGAACTCGAGCGCGGGGACCTCGGCGATGATGTCGATGCGGTCGAGCAGCGGCCCGGAGATACGGCTCTGGTAGCGGCGCACTTCGTTCTCGCTGCAGCGGCAGCGCCCGGAGGGATGGCCGTACCAGCCGCACTTGCAGGGATTCATCGCGCACACCAGCATGAAGCGGCTCGGGAAGCGGATCGAGCCGGAGACGCGAGAGACCGTGACCTCGCCGTCCTCGAGCGGCTGGCGCAGCACCTCGAGCACGTCGCTGCGGAACTCCGGCAGCTCGTCGAGAAAGAGCACGCCCGTGTGGGCCAGACTGATCTCGCCCGGGCGCGGCGTCGAGCCGCCGCCGGCGAGACCCGGCCCGGAGACCGTGTGGTGCGGCGAGCGGAAGGGGCGGGTGCAGACAATGGGCTGCGCGCGGCTCGTGAGCCCCGCGACGGAGTGGATCTCCGTGGCCTCGATGATCTCTTCGCGGCTCATATCCGGCAGGATCGAGGGCAGACGGCGCGCCAGCATCGACTTGCCCGCGCCCGGCGGGCCGACAAGCAGGACGTTATGCCCGCCCGCGGCGGCCACCTCGAGCGCGCGCTTGACGCTCTCCTGCCCCTTGACGTCGGCAAAGTCCGGCAGGGCGGATGCGGCGCTCCCCGGCGTCGGCGGCGCGGCGGGGCGGAGCGCGCGCTCGCCGCGCAGATGCGCGATCAGCTCGCCGACGTTCTCCACGCCCAGGACCTCCACGCCCTCGGCGAAGGCGGCCTCGGCGGCGTTCTCGGCCGGGAGGAAGAGCGTTTTGACGCCCTCGCGCTCCGCGGCGATGGCCATCGGCAGCGCGCCGGAGACCGGGCGCAGCGAGCCGTCGAGCGCGAGCTCGCCGAGAAAGGCGCAGTCCGCGTCCGGGCGCCGGATCTCGCCCTGCGCCGCGAGGATGCCGACAAGGATCGGCAGATCGTAGAGCGTGCCGGCCTTTTTGCGGTCGGCCGGCGCGAGATTCACGGTCAGGCGGCTGATCGGGAAGCGAAAGCCGTTGTTCTTGATCGCGGCGCGGACGCGCTCGCGTGCCTCGCGTACGGCGGCGTCGGGCAGACCGACGATCTCGAAGCCGGGCAGACCGTTGGAGATATAGACCTCAACGGCGACCGGAAAACCGCCGACGCCGCTGACGCCGTAGCTTTTTACACACGAAAGCATACGTGTTACCTCTCACTGGAAACAGCCGGAGAAAGGGATTTCCTCCGGCTGTGTGTCTCTCGCTTTATTCCTCAAGCTCCCCGACGAGGGCGATATGGAGCTCGTCGAGCTGCTTCTGTGTGACCTCGGACGGCGCGCCCATCATCAGATCCTGCGCGTTCTTGTTCAGCGGGAAGGGGATGACCTCGCGGATCGTGTCCACGCCGGCGAGCAGCATCACCATGCGGTCCACGCCGGGCGCGATGCCCGCGTGCGGGGGCGCGCCGTAGCAGAAGGCGTTGTACATGGCGGGGAACTTCTTCTTCACGTC
>CAMVJF010000096.1 GCA_947167725.1 uncultured Clostridia bacterium
CGTACATCTGGTTCTTCATGTCGAAGATGATGCGCTGGGAGATCCAGGCGTTGATATAACTCTCCAGCACCGAGATGACCTGCGAGGCCGTCAGCGTCACGAAGGCCATGACGAGCAGCTGCACGAGCAGCTTCAGATCCTTGCCCACCAGCGCCTCGTCGACGATCTTTCCGGTGATGATGCTCGGCAGCAGGCCGACCACCGCCGAGAGCAGGATCGTCACGAACACCAGCAGGAACTGCAGCCAGTAGGGCTTGAGATAGCCGAGGATGCGGCGCAGCAGCGCGCCGTTGACCTCGGGCATGCTCTGTTTTTCTTCCTCGGTCAGAAATCCGCGGGGACCGAGACCGCGTCCGGGCCCGGGCATGGATCAGCCCCGGCCTTTCAGCTCGCGGCGCAGCTGCTCGTTCTGGCGCTGCAGCTCCCTGTTCTGGTCCTCCAGCTCTTCGAGCCTGCGGTTCAGCGGCGCAAGCTGGCGCTTGAGCTCGCGGCGCAGCGCGGCGCGCGTGAGCCCGGCCTGCATCGCCGTCCCGACGAGACCGAGGGCCGCGGCGCCCGCGGCGACTGTCACGCCGAGCCGCCTGAGGTTTTCCTTTTCGAGAAGCGCGGCGGCGAGCCGGAGCTTCTTCCGGTCCGCCGGAAGCTGCTCGAGCACGGCCTTTCCGGCCTTGACGGCGAGCGCGGTCTTCGCGGCGGGGATGACGGGTGCTTTTTTCACGCAGATCCCTCCCTGTAGTTCTATGCCCTAAAAATACTCGCTTTTTCCTCCCTTTGCAAGACAAAAACGCGCCGCCCGCACCCCTCCCGCACAAGCCGCGGGCGCGGCCCTCGCGCCCGCCCGCCGACACAGCCCGGACACATCCCGCGGGGGCGGATGCCGTCCGGGCGCTTTTCCGCCCCGCACCCCGGAGCTCTGGACCATAAACGGGACACAAACGGCCTCTTGCGCTCTTTTCCCGCGCGCGGTAGAATGGTATCATCTGAACACAGGAGAAAAGGCCATGCCGAACATCATCGAGATCACCGACTTTGCCGCGCCGGAGCTGGACGTGTACGCCCGCCTGACGGAGAATCAGCTCGTCTGCCGCCGCGACCCCTCCGAGGCCCTCTTCATCGCCGAGAGCCCGGTCGTCATCGAGCGCGCGCTGGACGCGGGGATGCGTCCTGTCTCCCTCCTCATGGAGACGAAGCACGCCTCCGGCAAGGGCCGCGCTCTGATCGCGCGCTGCGGCGACGTCCCGGTCTACACCGCGCCGGGCGAGCTGCTCGCGCAGCTCACGGGCTTCCACCTCACGCGCGGCATGCTCTGCGCGATGCGCCGGCCCGCGCTGCCCTCCGTCGGGGAGGTCTGCCGCGGCGCGGAGAGGATCGCGGTGCTTGAGAATGTGATGAACCCGACGAACATCGGCGCGATCTTCCGCTCTGCCGCCGCGCTCGGCATGGACGCGCTGCTCCTGACCGAGGAGGGCAGCGATCCGCTCTACCGCCGCGCGATCCGCGTCAGCATGGGGACGGTGTTCCAGATGCCCTGGACGTACTTCCCCGCGGGGGAGGACTGGCCCGGCGCCCTGCGCGCCCTGGGCTTTTCCACCGCGGCCATGGCGCTGAAGGACGACTCGCTCCGCCTCGACGATCCGCGCCTCGCGGCCTGCGAAAAGCTCGCCGTCGTGCTCGGCACCGAGGGCGACGGGCTCGCCGCGGGCACGATCGCGCGCTGCGACTGGACCGTCCGCATCCCGATGGCCCACGGCGTCGATTCGCTGAACGTCGCCGCCGCCAGCGCCGTCGCGTTCTGGGAGCTGGGGAGAAGGGCATGACGGATTATCTGGACATCTACCGGACCGAAACGCCGGCTTTTCTGCTCCGCCTCTGCGAAACGCCCTCGCTGCGGCGCCTGCGGGACGTGGGGATGAACTGCGGCTGCGAATACACCGCCTTCCCACGCTTTTCCTCGCTCGCGCGATACAGCCGCTTTGAGCACAGCCTCGGCGCGGCGCTGATCGTCTGGCGCTTCACCGGTGACGAGAAGCAGAGCGTCAGCGCCCTGCTCCACGATATCGCCACGCCGGTCTTCGCCCATGTGGTGGATTTCATGCGCGGAGACTATCTCTCCCAGACCGCCACCGAGAGCGGTACCGCCGCCGTCATCCGCGCCGACGCCGCGCTCGTCGCGCTCCTCGCGGAGCGCGGCCTCTCGCCGGAGGACGTGGAGGACTATCACCGCTTCCCCCTCGCCGACAACGACGCGCCGCGCCTCTCGGCGGACCGCCTGGACTACACGGTCGGCAACGCGCTGAACTTCTCCTTCGCCTCCCGGGCCGAGCTCGCGGAGCTCTTCGCGGACCTCCGCCCCGGCCGGGGCGGGGACGGCGGGGAGGAGCTGGTTTTCCGCAGCGCCGGCAAGGCTCTGCGCTTCGCCCGCCTCGCGCTCGACTGCTCGCGCGTCTACGTCTGCGACGCCGACCGCTACGCGATGCAGCGTCTCTCGGAGCTGCTGCGCGCCGCGCTCGAGGCCGGGGTGCTCTCCGAGGCCGATCTGAACACGACCGAGAGCGCCGTCGTCGAAAAGCTGCTCGCATCCCGCGCGTTTTCCGCGCGATGGGCCGCTTTCCGCGCACTTTCGCGCACGACCCGCGCGGCTTTTCCGGACGCGCGGGAGGGCTGGCGGAGGGTCTTTGCCAAGCGCCGCCGCATTGATCCCTTCGTGGAAAACCGCGGCCGCGCCAGCGATCTCGACCCCGCCTTCGCCGCCGCGCTGAACGATTTCATGGCCGAGGACCACGACTATTACGTTTTGGGAGAGTAAAACATGAGCGATCTTCTTGCCGGACTGAATATGGCGCAGCGCGAGGCCGTCACGGCGACAGAGGGCTTCGTGCGCGTGATCGCCGGCGCCGGCTCAGGCAAGACCCGCGAGCTCACGCGCCGTTTCGCTTATCTCGTCACGGAGATGGGCATCCTGCCGGGCCACATCCTCTGCGTGACCTTCACGAACAAGGCCGCGAACGAAATGCGCCGCCGCATCCACAATCTCACCGGAGACAACGACACCGGCTACATCAACACCTTCCACGGCTTCTGCGTCTCCGTGCTGCAGGAGGACAGCCATGCCGTACAGTATCCCAAACGCTTTCTGGTGCTGGACAATTCCGACATCGACGCGATGCTGCGGGTGATCTACGAGGAGCGCGGCCTGAGCCTGCGCGATATGAGCTTTTCCGCCGCGCGGGACATGATCGAGATCGAAAAGGGCAAAAACCGTCCGGAATACTATCTCGACCTGATCCGCCTCTCGCTCGACGAGCTGAAGGAGAAATATGACCGCGCGGACTCGCCGCGGGACATCATCTTCTACGGCTACCTCTGGCAGGAAAAGAAATGCTTCGCGCTCGACTACAACGATCTCCTGTTCTTCACGCTCTACATCTTTGAACAGAACGAGGACCTTCGCCTCAAATGGCAGAAGCGCCTCGAATACATCATGATCGACGAATTCCAGGATATCGACGAGCCGCAGTATCGGCTGATGAAGGCGCTCTGCGCGTATCATAAAAACCTCTTCATCGTCGGCGACCCCGACCAGACGATCTACACCTGGCGGGGCGCGAGCGTGCGCTTCCTGCTTGATTTCGAGAAGGATTTCCCCGGTACGCGCACGATCCTGATGATGGAGAACTACCGCTCGACGCCGCAGATCCTCGCCGCGGCCAACGCGCTGATCGACAAGAACGCGCACCGCGTCAAAAAAGAACTGATCCCCACGCTGAAGGACGGCGCGAGCGTGCTCTGCCGCTACGCCGCGGACAGCGAGGACGAGGCGCGCTGGATCCTCGCGGAGATCCGCCGGCTCGAGGCGGCAGGCACCCCGCTGCGGGATATCGCGGTGCTCTATCGCGCGCACTATCTCACGCGCAGTCTCGAGGAAGTGTTCCTCCGGGAAAAGCTGCCCTATACGATCTACAGCGGCGTGCAGTTTTTCGACCGTATGGAGATCAAGGACGCGCTGTCCTATCTGCGCATGCTCTGCTACCGCGACGACCTGAGCTTCCTGCGCACGGCGAATACGCCCAGACGCAACCTCGGCCAGCGGCGCATAGCCTTCCTGCGCGAGGCCGCCGAGGAGAGGGGCTGCACGCTCTACGAGGCGCTGCGGCTCACGCGCGAGGAGGAGATCTTCCGCGGCACGAAGGCCGGGAAATACATCTCGCTCATCGAGTATTACACGACGCTCGCGGACACGCGCCCGGTCTCAGAGCTGCTGGCCGCGATCCTCAACGAGAGCGGCTATGAGGCGATGCTCCGCACCGAGGGCTCGCAGGAGCGGCTCGACAACCTCGCGGAGCTCAAGCAGTCGATCTACGAATATGAGACGAGCTGCGGCGAGGAGTGCACGCTCGAGCATTATCTCAAGCATGTCGCGCTCTTTACCAATGCCGACACCGCCGACGCGCCCGACAAGGTCAAGCTGATGACCGTCCACAGCGCAAAGGGCCTGGAGTTCCCTTACGTCTTTCTCTGCGGCATGAACGAAGGCGTCTTCCCGGGACGCAAGACGGTCACGCTGCCGGGCATGGAGGAGGAGCGGAGACTTGCCTTCGTTGCGGTGACCCGGGCGGAGAAGCGGCTCTATCTCTCCGAAAGCGCTGGCAGGAGCTTCGACGGCGCGCCGAAATACCCCTCGCGCTTCCTGCTGGATATCGGAGAAGAAAACCTCGAATATGTCGAAAAGCCCCGCGCCGATCTGATTGCCGAGACGCGCGAATACGTTTCGTTCAGTGAGCGGAAAATGAGCGAACGGGCGGAAGAAAAGCGCTTCGCGGTCGGCGCGCGCGTAAGCCATGCGATCATGGGCGAGGGGACGATCGAGGAAATCGACCCGGAGAAGGGCGCGTACCTTGTGAAGTTCGACTGCATGGAGACGCCGCGCGCGATCTCCTTCCGGGCGAAGCTCGACGCGGCCGCCCCGGACGGAGAGCAATAAAAAAGGAGCTGTTCGTCCGTGAACAGCTCCTTTTTCGTTTGCTTCGCGGATTCAATGCCTGCCCTTGTAGGTCAGGAACGAGGGCAGGGGGACGCTGTAGTTCAGCACGAATTCCGCGAGGCGGTCACCCTTTTTTCGCGTGGAGAAAAAGGCAAAGATCAGCATCGTGATCAGATAGGCGACAAAGCCGGAGAACACGCCGATGACGGCGGCGGCGAGCACGTCGCTGGGAAAGTGGGCCATGAGATAGTTGCGCGAGAGACCCATCACGAGCACGACGGCGATCGCCGGGAGCGCCCAGCGCCTGCCGCGCATGAAGCACAGCGCACTCATGCCCGCGGCGGCGGCGGTGACGTGGCCGGAGGGGAAGGAGAAGCCGTCCTCCGTCGGAGAGCCGACAGCCTGCCACCATTGGCGGTAGACCGCAAGCGTCTCAAAGGGCCGCGGCCTGGCTACGGCGTCCTTGAGCAGGAGGTTGGTGATCAGCGCGCCGCAACAGACCGCGCCGAACATACACACGCCGAGGGGGCGCGTCTTGGCAAAGCACATGAGCCCAAGCGCGAGCAGGAAAAAGAGGATGCCCTTCTCCCCGAGCAGCGTGATGAGCTTCGCCAGCGGCGTAAAGAGGCCGCCCGCCTTCTCCGCGAGCGTGTGCATCAGGCTCAGGATCCCGAGGTCGATCCCCGAAAAGCTGTCGGTCAGCCAGGAGGCGGCTGCGGTCATTCCCATGTTTCGCTCCCTCCCACAGAATCTGTTACGGTCATTGTAGCACAGCGGCGGGAAAGAAACAATCGGATTCAAAAGAAAAAACGCGCGGGAGCGCCTTTCACGGTTGCGGGCACGCGCCAGGCTATGCTATAATGACAAATACCAAAATATGAAAGAACACGGGAGATTATGCCATGATCTGCGACGAAATCAACGCGCTGACCGCATACGGCGTCCGGAAGGGGCTGATCGAGGAGAGCGACGCTGTCTGGGCGCGCAACGCCCTGCTCGATGCGTTGGAGCTTGACGACTACGAGCCCGCCGGGGAGAGCGCGGGGGAGGACCTGGAGGCGATCCTGAAGGCGATCCTCGACGACGCGGCCGCGCGCGGCGTGATCGACGGCGGCATCACGAGCCGCGATCTGCTCGACACCCGCCTTATGGGCGTGCTGACGCCGCTGCCCTCCGCGGTCATCGAGCGATTCCGCGCCCTCTATGCCGAGAGCCCGAAGAAGGCCACCGACTGGTACTACGCCTTCAGCGGTGACACGGACTATATCCGCCGCTACCGCGTGAAGAAGGACCTCAAGTGGAAGGCCCCGACCGAGTACGGCGAGCTTGACATCACGATCAACCTCTCCAAGCCCGAGAAGGACCCGCGCGCCATCGCCGCCGCGCGGAGCGCGAAGAGCGTGGGCTATCCGCCCTGCCTGCTCTGCCGCGAGGCCGAGGGCTACGCCGGGCGCGACAACTATCCGGCGCGGGAAAACCACCGCCTCATCCCGCTCAAGCTGGACGGAGAGGAGTGGTATCTGCAGTATTCGCCCTATGTGTATTACAACGAGCACTGCATCGCCCTTTCCGGCGTGCACCGCCCCATGAAGATCGACCGCGGCGCCTTCCGCCGCCTGCTCGACTTCGTCACGATCTTCCCGCACTACTTCATCGGCT
>CAMVJF010000097.1 GCA_947167725.1 uncultured Clostridia bacterium
TCTACCCGCTGGTGGACGTGTTCGTCTACTCCTTCGAGGAGGGCTACAACTCCGCCTCGCAGAGCTTCTTCGGCGTAGGCGCCTACAACTACGGCTACGTCCTGCGCGACGAATACTTCCTGCAGGCGCTGAAGAACACCTTCCTGCTGGTCGCGATCACGGTGCCGCTCTCGACGGGGCTGGCGCTGCTGATCTCCCTCGCGCTGGGCTCGATCAAAAAGCTGCGCGAGCTCTTCCAGACCGTCTTTTTCCTGCCCTATGTCACGAACACGCTGGCCGTCGGCCTCGTGTTCATGATCCTGTTCAAAAAGACCGCCTATACGGACGGTCTTGTAAACCTGGTCATCCATTTCTTCGGCGGCCCCACGATCGACTTCATCGACGGCCCTTACTGGGCGAAGATGTTCGTCCTCTGCTTCTACACGATCTGGGTCGTGCTGCCCTTCAAGATCCTGATCCTCACGAGCGCGCTGGCAAGCGTGCGGCAGGATTTCTACAACGCGGCGCGCCTTGACGCGACGCCCCGCTGGCGCGTGTTCACGCGCATCACGCTGCCGATGATCTCCCCGCAGCTGTTCTATCTCATCATCACCGGCTTCATCGGCGCCTTCAAGGCGTACAGCGACGCGGTCGCCATCTTCGGCACGGACCTCAACGCCGCCGGCATGAACACGATCGTGGGCTACGTCTACGACATGCTTTACGGCAACAGCGGCGGGTGGCCCTCCTTCGCCTCGGCTGCCGCGATCCTCCTCTTCGCGATCGTGCTGACGATCACCTGCATCAACCTGCTCGTCAGCCGCAAGCACGTCTACTACGTCTGAGAGGAGGGGCATGATGGACAACGAACGCATCGAAGCCGCGGCCGCGCGCCGCGCGCGCGTCGGCAGGACGCTGACCTACCTCTTCCTCGCGATCTGGGCGCTGATGGTGCTCTTCCCCTTCTACTGGATGCTGCTGAGCTCCGTCAAGAGCTACGGCGCCTACAACTCCGAGTATATCCCGCAGTTCTACACGCTCTCCCCGACGCTGCAGAACTACGTCGACGCCTTCACGGCCGTCCCGCTGGCAAAATACTTTCTTAACACCCTGATCTTCACCCTCGCCACCACGGCGCTGATGCTCACGGTGACGGTGCTCGCGGCCTTCGCCTTTTCCCGGCTGGAGTTCCGCGGCAAGGATCTCGTGTTCACCCTCTTCCTCGCGCTGATGATGATCCCCGGCGAGCTCGTCGTCATCACGAACTTCCAGACCGTCACCAACGCCGGGCTGCGCAATACCTTCACGGGTCTGATCCTGCCGTCCGTGACCTCGGTGTTCTACATCTATCTTCTGAAGGAGAACTTCGAGCAGATCCCCGACGAGCTCTACCGGGCCGCCAAGGTGGACGGGACGACGGATTTCCGCTATCTCACGCGCGTCATGATCCCGATCTGCCGCCCGACGATCGTCACCGTGACGATCCTCAAGGTGATCGAGTGCTGGAACTCCTACGTCTGGCCGCGCCTGATCACGGACGACGCGAACTACTTCCTCGTCTCCAACGGCATCCAGGAGATCCGGGAGAACGGCTTCGGCCGCGAGAACATCCCCGCCATGATGGCGGCGGTGGTCGTGATCTCCGTGCCGCTGATCGTGCTCTTCCTCTGCTTCCGCAAGAAGATCATGGCCGGCGTCTCGAGAGGGGGCACGAAGGGATGAAAAACGCAAAACGTCTGCTGGCCGCGCTGCTGTGCGCGCTGTGCATGATCCCGCTCGCGGGCTGCCACGGCTCCCGCGGCTACGACTCCTTTGTGATGCCGGAGAGCTTCGATACCTCCCGCAGCTTTGAGATCAGCTTCTGGGCGAAGAACGACAACAACAAAACGCAGACCGAGATCTACCGCAGGGCGATCAGCGACTTTGAGGCGCTCTATCCCAATATCCGCGTCACGATGCGCTCCTATACCGATTACGGCAAGATCTACAACGACGTCATCACCAACATCCCCACGGGTACGACGCCGAACGTCTGCATCACCTATCCCGACCATATCGCCACCTATCTTCTGGCGCCGCTCTGCGTCGTGCCGCTCGACGAGGTCATCGACGACGCGCGCTACGGTCTCGGCGGCAGCGAGCTGCGCTTCGATTCCCCGACGCGCGGCGAGATCGTGCCGCAGTATCTCTCGGAATGCGCGATCAACGGTACGACCTACGCCCTGCCCTTCATGCGCTCGACCGAGGCCTGCTATATCAACAAAACCATGCTCGACAAGCTCGGCTATGAGCTGCCCGAGGTGCTGACCTGGGACTTCCTCTGGGAAGCCTCCGAGGCCGCGATGGCGAAGGACGCGGACGGCAATTTCCTCGTCAACGGACAGAAGGTGCTGATCCCCTTCATCTACAAGTCCACGGACAACATGATGATCCAGCTCCTGCGGCAGATGGACGCGCCCTACTCCGACGCGGACGGGAACATCCTGATCTTCAGCGGGGAGACGCGCGAGGTCCTCCGCACTGTGGCCGGGCACGCCAGGACGAGAGCCTTCTCCACCTTCGGGATCTCCAGCTATCCCGGCAATTTCCTCAACGCCGGACAGTGCCTCTTCGCGATCGACTCCACGGCCGGCGCGACCTGGATGGGCAGCAGCGCCCCGCACATGGACATCAGCGCGGACAAGGTCGTGCCCTTCGAAACGGTCGTCCGCCCCGTTCCGCAGGTCGATCCGGCCAACCCGAAGATGATCTCGCAGGGGCCCTCGGTCTGCGTGTTCAACAAGCGCGATCCGCAGGAGGTGCTCGCCGCCTGGCTCTTCACACAGTATCTGCTGACCAACGAGGTCCAGATCGCCTACTCCGAGACCGAGGGCTATCTCCCGGTCACGACCAAGGCGCACGGGAGCGCGGAATACCGGGACTATCTCGCCCGCGCGGGCGAGGACGACGAGCTGCACTACGCCGTCAAGATCGAGGCCTCGAAGCTCCTGCTCGAGAATACCGGCAGCACCTTTACCACGCCGGTGTTCAACGGCTCGGCCTCGCTGCGCAACGCAGCGGGCTTCCTCATCGAGCAGACGGCCAGACAGGAGCGCCGCGGCGAGGCGGCCGACGACGCCTTCTTCGACAGCCTCTTCCACAGCGCCGCGTCGCTTTATCGGCTCAACCAGCGCGTCGTTTCCTCCGAACGCGGCGAGCTCGGCGCCCTCCCCGGCGAGGCCCGCGCGCTGCTGATCGCGCTCGGCGCGGCATGGATCGGCATCGCCGTCTACGCCGGACGAGACCTGTTAAAAGAAAAACGAAAAAAGCGCTGAGTTCGACGCTCCCGCGGCCCTCCGCTTCCTTGACTTTTCCCCGCGCGATGTTATAATTGAATCAAAGCCCGCAAGGGAACAAACGACTATACTGAAAAAAGGAGATCAACATGAAAAGATTTCTCGCACTGCTGCTTGCTCTCACCATGATCTTCGCCCTGGCCGCCTGCGGCAAGAGCGGCGACATCTTTGCCAAGTCCAAGGGCGTGATGAGCTTCGACGAGTACATGGCCGCCGAGATCGGCTCCCGCGTCACGGTCGAGGCCTTCGTGCAGGGCTGCCAGAGCTGGTGGGACGGCAAGATCACCGTCTATGCACAGGACAAAGACGGCGGCTACTTCTTCTATGACATGGCCTGCTCCGAGGCCGACGCCGCCAAGCTCGTCCCCGGCACGAAGATCAAGGTCACCGGCGACAAGGCCGAGTGGGCCGGCCTGATCGAGATCATGGACGCCACCTTCGAGTTCGGAAAGGGCACCTGGGTCGCCGACGCGCTCGATATCTCCAAGATGTTCGGCCAGGAGGATCTGGCGAAGCACATGAGCGAGCGCATCTCTGTCTCCGGCGCGACGATCGCCGACAAGGGCGACGGTCTTGCCTTCTTCTACAACTGGGACAACTCCGGCGAGGACGGCTCCGACCTCTACTTTGACGTCGAGTCCAACGGCGAGAAGTGCACCTTCGTCGTCCGCAGATACCTCACGCCTCCGGGAAGCGACGTGTACGAGGCCGTCAAGAACCTGCAGGTCGGCCAGACCGTCGACATCGAGGGCTTCCTCTACTGGTACGAGGGAGCCCAGCCGCACATCACCTCCATCACCGTCAAATAATCTCCGATCCCGGGAACGATACGCCGCAGGCATCCGCCTGCGGCGTATATTTTTCTCCTCCGAGGGGGACAATGATAACAAGCGACGCAGGGCGCATCGCGACCGTCCGCTACATAGAATGGAACGGGCGAAATCCTTTTCCCCGGAGGGAAAGCATGAGCATCGTCAAACGCGGAGATATCTATTATGCCGACCTCAGCCCGGTCGTCGGCAGCGAACAGGGCGGCGTGCGCCCGGTGCTGATCGTGCAGAACGACACCGGCAACCGTCACAGCCCCACGGTCATCGCCGCCGCGATCACCAGCCGCCTCGACAAAGCGCGGCTCCCGACCCATATCACGCTCCCGAGCGGGAGCGTGGGGCTCAACCGCGAGAGCGTGGTCCTGCTCGAGCAGATCCGCACCCTCGACAAGCAGCGCCTGCGCGAGCGGATGGGCCGCGTCGACGAGGGCACGATGAACGCCGTCGACGCAGCGCTCGCGGTGAGCTTCGGGCTGAACGGATAAGGGATAAGAAGACACCTCTCTCCATAGGATGGAGAGAGGTGTTATTACATGGAGATCGCGATCATGGAGGAGGGCGTGCGGCGCGGCACGATGGAGATCCGGGGCGAGGGGGCCTATACGCGCTTCGAGGCGCGCTGCGCGCCGCTGCCGGGACTGCGGCGGCTCTACGTCTTCGGCGGCGGGGCGCGCGCCTGCCTCGGCGTGCTGGCGCCCGAGGGCGGGGAGCTGCGGCTGCGCCGCCGGCTTTCGCGCGCGGCGATGGAGGGCTTTCCGGAGAGGATCGAATTCGCCGTGGCGGCGGAAGGCGCGCCGCCGGAGGAGGGCGCGCCGCCAAAGGGGGAAGATGCGGAGACGGACGCGCCCGCGGCGGGCGCGGCATGGGAGCGGCGGGCGGACGGAAGTCTCGTCGGAGAGGAGGAGGGACGGCGGCTGCTGGCGCTGCCCTGCGCGCTGCGGCGCGAGCCGCCGGGGCTTCGCCTGCGCGAGATCGGCGGGAGGCGCTACCTGGTATTTCATACTTGAAAAGAGCGCGGCGCGTGGGATATAATCGGGTTATCCGAGAGAAAAAGGGAGGATACGGACATGCGTATGACCGATCTGATCGCGAAGAAGCGCGACGGCGGGAGGCTGACGACGGAGGAGATCGAGTGGCTGATCCGCGGCTACGTCTCGGGCGAGGTCCCGGATTACCAGATGAGCGCGCTGTGCATGGCGATCCTCTTTCGCGGCATGGACGACACGGAGGTGCTGGACCTCACGATGAGCATGATGCGCTCGGGCGAGACGCTGGACCTCTCTCCGATCCGCGGCGTCAAGACGGACAAGCACTCCACCGGCGGCGTGGGCGACAAGACGAGCCTCGTGCTCTGCCCGATGGTCGCGGCCTGCGGCGCGAAGATCGCCAAGATGTCCGGGCGCGGGCTGGGACATACCGGCGGGACGATCGACAAGCTCGAGAGCTTCCCAGGCTTCGTCACCGGCATCTCCGAGGAGCGCTTTTTTGAAAACGTCAACCGCATCGGCATCGCCATCGCCGGTCAGACGGCGGAGGTCTGCCCCGCGGACAAGAAGCTCTACGCCCTGCGGGACGTGACCGGCACGGTGCCGAGCATCCCGCTGATCGTCAGCTCTATCATGTCCAAGAAGCTCGCCGCGGGCGCGGACGTGATCGTGCTCGACGTCAAGTGCGGCTCCGGCGCCTTTATGAAAACGCCCGAACAGGCGCGGGAGCTGGCCGAGGGACTGACGCGCGTGGGCAGGCTCGCGGGGCGGAAATGCGCCGCGGTCATCACGGATATGGACGAGCCGCTGGGCTTCGCCGTCGGCAACGCGCTGGAGGTCAGGGAGGCGATCGACGTGCTGGCCGGACGCAGCGAGGCGGGCGAGCTGCTCGAGCTCTGTCTGACGCTCGGCAGCTTCATGCTCTCCCTCGGCGGCCTCGCAGAGAACGAGGACGAGGCGCGCGCCAGGCTGCGCGCGACGATCGCGGACGGCAGCGCCCTCGCGAAGCTCGCGGACATGGTCGAGGCGCAGTACGGCGACGCGCGGGCGGTGTACGATACGAGCCTGCTGCCCGCGGCCGCCTGCGTGGTCGAGGTCCCCGCCGCGAGCGCGGGCTATGTGAAGCATATCGAGGCCGAGAACGTGGGGCTGGTCTCCATGCATCTCGGCGGCGGGCGCGCGACCAAGGAGAGCGAGATCGATCTCTCGGTCGGCGTCGTGCTGCACAAGAAGGTCGGCGACCGCGTCGAGGCGGGCGAGAGCCTCGCCTCCGACGCGGCGAAGGCGGCCGAGGCCGCGGAGCTGCTGCGCCGCTGCTATACGCTCTCCGGCGAGCCGGTCGCGCGGGAGCCCTTCATCAAGGGCGTCGTGCGCTGAGCAGGGAGCCGCGGTCCCCCTTATCTCACGCCCGGCCGGGAGAAAAGGGGAAAGAAAAGAATAGGACGCGGGAGGGGGAAGAGCGCAAGCTCTTCCCCCTCCCGCGTCCGTGACGGAAACGGCAAGAGG
>CAMVJF010000098.1 GCA_947167725.1 uncultured Clostridia bacterium
ACGGAGCAGTTGGCCGTGCCGCCGCGCATCTCGGGACCGTAGGAGGGCAGCCAGCTGACGTGCTTGCCGTCGAGCATGTTCGCCATGGCGACGAATTTACCGATCAGAAGCATGCCCTGTCCGCCGAAGCCTGCGAATACGTACTGTCTCTTCATGGTTATTCAGCCCCCTTGTCTTTCTTCACGCCGAGAGGATAGTAGGGGATCATGTTGTCTTCCAGCCACTTCATGGCCTCCACCGGGTTCAGGCCCCAGTTGGTGGGGCAGGTGGAGAGGACCTCGATCATGCAGAAGCCCTTGCCTTCCAGCTGGTACTGCATGGCCTTCTTGATGGCGTTCTTGGTCTTGATGATGTTGCCGTTGTTGTTCACCGCGCAGCGCTGGATGAAGTAGGCGCCGGGAACCTCGGCGAGCATCTCGGAGACCTTGATCGGCGCGCCGCACCAGGCCTCGTCGCGGCCGTAGGGAGAGGTCGTCGTCTTCTGGCCGACGAGCGTGGTCGGGGCCATCTGGCCGCCGGTCATGCCGTAGATCGCATTGTTGACGAAGATCGTGACGATCTTCTCGCCGCGGTGGGCGGCGTGGACGATCTCCGCGGTGCCGATGGAGGCCAGGTCGCCGTCGCCCTGATACGTGAAGACCAGCGTGCCGGGACGGGCTCTCTTGGCGCCGGTGGCGACAGCCGGGGCGCGGCCGTGGGCGGCCTCGTACATGTCGCAGTTGAAGTAGTCGTACGCGAAGACGGAGCAGCCGACAGGGGCGACGCCCATGACGTTGCCGGCCTCGAGCTTGCCCTCCTGGATCAGCTCGTCGATGCTTTCGGCGACCAGGCGGTGGATGATGCCGTGGTTGCAGCCGGGGCAGTAGTGGAACTGCTTGTCAGTCAGCAGCTTGGTTTTCTCAAAGACAACGGACATCTTATTTACCCTCCTTAATTTTGAGGATCTCGGCCCGGATCTCGTCGGTCGTCGGGAACTGGCTGCCGAGGTGGCCGAAGAAGCTGACGCTCTTGCCGCCTTCGATGGCGAGCTTCACATCCTCGAGCATCTGGCCCTCGTTGACCTCGACGTCGAGAACGCCCTTGACCTGCGGCTTCATAACGGTCTCTCTGAGCGCGTCGTACGGGAAGGGCCACACGGTGATGGGACGGAACAGGCCGACCTTCACGCCCTCGGCGCGCATCTCGTCGACGACGGTCTTGACCACGCGGGCGACCGTGCCGAAGGCCGTGACGACGACTTCCGCGTCATCGGTCTTGTAGCATTCCCACATCTGCTCGTTCGCCTTGGCAGCCTGATAGGACTTCTGGAGCTCGGCGTTGTGGACGGTCAGAGACTCGGTGTCGATGTAGATGGAGTTGATGACGCCGCGTTTGGCGGGATCGTCGCCGGGCTTCCAGCCGGTGCAGGCCCAGGGCTTTTTCTCGGGGTCGACCTTGAAGTCCACCATCTCGGGCATCTCGACCGGCTCCATCATCTGGGCGATGATGCCGTCGGCCAGGAAGAGGACGGGCATGCGGTATTTCTCGGCCTTTTCAAAGGCAAACATCATGATGTCGATGGCTTCCTGGACGGAGGAGGGCGCGTAGGTCAGCAGGTGGTAGTCGCCGTTGCCGCCGCCCTTGACGCCCTGGAAGTAGTCGCCCTGGGAGGCCTGGATGTTGCCGAGGCCGGGGCCGCCGCGCATGACGTTGAGGATCACGCAGGGCAGCTGAGCGCCGGCGCAGTAGGAAATGCCCTCCTGCTTCAGGCTGACGCCGGGGCTGGAGGATGAGGTGATGACGCGCGCGCCGGTACCGGCGGCGCCGTATACCATGTTGATCGCCGCGACCTCGCTCTCGGCCTGGAGGAAGCAGCCTCCAACCTCGGGCATACGGGCGGACATGTATTCGGGGATCTCGGTCTGCGGGGTGATGGGGTAGCCGAAGAAGAAACGCGCGCCGGCGCGGATGGCGGCCTCGGCGATCGCTTCGGACCCCTTCATAAGAGTCAGAGCCATTGTCATTTCCTCCTTAATCTCTCTCGATCCGGATGGCCACATCCGGGCAGGTGCGGGCGCAGGACGCGCAGCCGATGCACGCCTCGGGCGCGATCACCTCGGCGGGGTGGTAGCCCTTCGCGTTGAGTCTGGTCCTGGAGAGGGCGAGGACGCCCTTCGGGCACGCCCTGGCGCAGAGACCGCAGCCCTTGCAGATGAGCTCATTGATGGATACTCTTACCATGATACTCCTCTTTTCTGTTATGTTTTCGCTTGGTTGACCTTGATCTATCAAACCGCATAAGCGGGAAATGCGCCGATCAGCTTTCCCCGACGCCGAAGGGGTTGGCGTTCAGTCCGCGGACCCAGCTGTCCCAGTCGCGCTGCATATAGGTGTCGATCACGAGCGGGGTGCCGATATACTTCGGGTCGTGGCCTTCGGAGAGAAATACGTCGAGCATGGCCTTTTTGCCGGAGGTGTAGAGCACCGGGACCCCCGTCCGCTCCGACGCCTCGCGGATGATCTCGTAGCCGTCGCGCAGCTCGGCCGGCGTCGTGCACTGGGCAAGGTTCGTATTGTTGATCATGCCCGTGATTTTCAGGCGGGAGTGGATCTGCATCTCCTCCTGGAGGCGGACGATCTTCTCCGCCGTGCCGGCCAGCGGGCGGCGGATGTTGACGACGTTGAGGACCTCCAGCTCGCCGGGGGCGAGCTCCATGAAATCCGAATGGTAGCGGCCCAGCGCCGTAGAGCCTACCGCGTCGCCGCCGACGTCGAACACCACGCAGTCCCAGTCCATCGCGAAGGCGGAAGCGACCTCGGCCGGAAGAGAGAGCGTCTCGATCCCGGAGGACGCGTAATTGGGGCTGACCACCCGGATCTCCTTCATGCGCGCCATTTTGCCGCGCTCGGTGAGGCGAAAGTAGGTGTTGACCATGTCGAGGTCCAGCAGCTCGGTCCGCAGTCCATCCTCCGCCGCCTTGAAAGCGAAGTTGAGCGCCAGTTCGGTCTTGCCGCTGCCGTAGTTCCCGATCAGGACATAGTATTTTTTCATGCCGCACCTCGTCTGCCTTTTTCTTCCGGGCGTGCTCCGCTTCGCCAATGCTTTTTTACCTTTATCATTTTATCATCGGCCCGTCAAAGCGTCAATGAACAAACTGCCCATAAATGACTGTCACCAAGCATCAAATTGACGAATCTTTTTTCTTGGTGCTTTTATTTCAATGCACTTTTTAACGAAAAGCAAGAATTGTGTATTTCCCGAATCTGTTTCGGCGCTTCTCTCCGGGAAAGTGAAAAAAGGCAGACGCAGGGCGTCCGCCTTTTTTCACATCAGAATTTGCCGTGAGAGCCGCCGTGGGACCGGCCGGAGGAGCTGAAGTGTACGCTGCTCCCGCCGCCGCTGCTGCGGTGCTCGGTCTCGCGCGGTATGGGGGTCTTCGATACGTTGGCGTAGAGGAAGCGGTCGTCGCTGCGGCGCAGGTTCAGTCCGCCTCTGGCGTAGTTCGCCGCGCCGTAGTTCTTCTCGACGCTCTTCATCTTGCGCTTCATCGCGCCCGCGGGAATGCCGCCGGAGAAGAAGCCGATGATCGCGGAAATGACGGCCGCGCCGGGCGCGATGTCCCTGAAGCTTTTTTTCTCAACGACGCGCTCGCTCCCGTAGTAGTCGTAGGGCCGGCCCTCGCGCGCCTGTTTGAGCAGCACGCCCGCGTCACGGATGAACTGCTCGGCGGCGCCCGCCCAGTCGTTCTCTCCGAGGAAGGGGGTGAAGCGCGGCTCGAGATAGTGCTGCATGCCGTAATCGGTGAAGGCGGTCTTGCCGTAGCCGTAGGTCGTCTCGCCAAACTCGCGGTCGCCGACCGAGACGAGCAGCAGGATGCCGTCGTCGTCCGGGCCGTAGCCATAGCCCTTGTAGTCGTAGAAATCGTCGGCATAGCTGACGATATAGCGCCCCTCGAGGCTCTGCACGAAGGCCACCGCCACGTCGCATTGATAGGTCTCGCTGACCTCGTCGGCGAGAGCGTTGAGCGCGGCCAGGCGGCTCGCGTCCACCACGCCCGCGAGGTCCGCCACGCGGTCGAGGAGCCGTTCGTCGGGGATGTTCGGATTGTCCCCGGCGCTGACCTCGCCGGTCGAGGAGGCGCCGGAGAGATACGCGCTGACGAGGTTCATGTAGTTGTAGACGCCGTCGAAGTAAGTCGGCGCGCCGAGGAAGGCGTCGAAGAGCTTCGTCAGCTCCTCCTCGCCGAGTCCCGAGAGCCTGTCGCCGCAGAGATAATACGAATAGCTCCCGGAGGAGGGATCGTAGACCAGCAGCATGCCCTCGGGCGCGCCGACGCGTCTGTCGTAGGAGTCGGCGGCGAAGGCTCGGATATCCTCTCCCGTGTCGCCGGAGAGGCAGGCGCAGACGCGCACGCCCGTGTCCGCGAGAATCTGCGCGCCGAGACCGTTGATGATCTCCGTCTGCTCGCCCGAGAGGAGCGCCGCATCGTCAAAGACGAAGGCCGCGTCCTCGGCCAGGACCGCCGCGCCGAGTGAGAACAGCAGCGAGAGCATCAGGAGCAGGGAAAGAACCTGTTTCTTCATCGTCTCTCCCCCTCTCACATCAGCCCAAGGAGCATCTGCAGCGCAAAGGCGGCCGCCGCGACGATCCCGCCGTAGATCAGGCGGTATCGCCAGTAGGCGCCCTTGTCCGTCGGCAGATCTCCGACGAATTTGCCGGTCTGGCCGTTCATGGCGAACTGATAGTTCTTGCCGCGCCAGCTCGTGTTGAGGATCCACACGGGCAACAGCGCGTAGTGCGCGCGGCCGTTATAGAGGCGGATGTTGCTGTTCGCGCTCGTCACGCCCGTGTAGCCGCCGGTGGTCGAAGAGAAGGCCTGGATCGTGCTCTGCTTCACGCGCTCGTTCGCGCGCGCGACGCTCTGCTTCGCGCTGACGTCGTAGCGGTCCGCGAGATAGCCGGAAAGATAGGCCTTGCGGAAGGGCACGGCCTGAGCGGTGTCGAAGGGCTCGAGCGACTCCATGACCTCGTCGGGCATCTTCGTCGAGCTGTCGACCGGCACGCACTCGAAGCGCACAGAGCCGTTGCGGTAGAGACGGTAATAGCGCGTCTCGGTATAGCGGTAGTTCCGGTCGCTCCAGGTGCGTACGCGCGAGGCGTTGAAGCTCATGTCCGCGTCCACGTCGGTGTCGAAAAGCCAGAAGGGCACATAGACACCCTTGACCTCGTCGAGGTGGTTCTCCTCGGAAAAAGCCTTCGGCAGCAGCTTCTTGCCGCGGAAATGCTCGCGCAGCGCGGCCTTGGCCGCCTCCTTGTCAAGCTTGAAGGGGACGATCAGATCCGGCATCAGCGCGCCGGAGAACTGTCCCGGCACGATGGTCGGATTGGCGCAGTAGGGGCAGCTGGTCGCGGCGGTCGTCTCGTCGCAGATGAGCTGCGCCCCGCAGGACGGACAGTTGTAGGCCTTCATGCCGAAGCCCTCGTCGCCCCAGGACGAGCCCGCGCCGGCAAGGTCCCAGTCCGCGGCGAGGCCGTCGGTGATCTCCTCCTCGCGGCCGCTCTGGGCGGCGGCGTGGAATGCCTCCTCCGCCTTGTCGTTCTTGTCCTTGTACAGCGCCTCGATCTCATTGACCGTAAAGGAGCTGCCGCAGTATTCGCAGTCCATCCTGCCGGTCTTGCTCGAGAAGTGGAGCGGGCCGGTGCAGGCGGGACACTGGTAGTTGGTGATCTGAGATGGCATGGCTTCCCTCCTATGATGAGAGATTCACAAAGAGCCGTGCCCGCGGCGCTTTACAGGCCGCGGGCGCGGGAGCTATTCGGTGAGCTCAGAGCTTGTCGGCCTCGTTGAAGGGATCGCCGCAGTTGGGGCAGAATCTCGGCGGGTCGCTCGGATCCTCGGGCTCCCAGCCGCATTTGTCGCACTTGTAGACCGCGGGGGCGGGCTTTTTCGCGCCGCACTGCGAGCAGAAGTTGCCCGTGTTCACGGAGCCGCAGGCGCATTTCCAGGCGCCGGCCGGAACGACCTCCGGCTTCTTCGCGCCGCACTGGGCGCAGAAGTTGCCGGTGTTCACCGCGCCGCAGACGCACTTCCAGCTCTCCGCCGCGGGAGCGGCCGGAGCGGCGGGACGCTGCGCGCCCATCTGGTAGAGGCTCTGGGCGTTGACGCCGCCGGCGGTCTGTGCCATGTTCATGCCCATGAAGGCCATCGCCGCGCCGCCCTCGTTCTTCGCCGCGTCCTGCATGGCCTGCGCCTGCGCGCCGACCAGGTGCGCCGCCGCCATCGTCGGATCGCGGAACATGGCGTTGCGCTGGGCCTCCTTGATCATAGCCTCGTCCTCTTCGCTGGCCTTGACGCTCGACACGCCGAAGGAGACGATCTCGATGCCGCGCAGATCGCGCCACTTGCCGCTGAGCACCTCGTTGAGCGCATCGGCCATCTCGACGGTGTGGCCGGGCAGCGAGGAGTAGCGGATGCCCATGTCGGAGATCTTCGCAAAGGCGGGCTGGAGCGCGGTGAGCAGCTCGGTGCGCATCTGGCCCTCGAGACGGTCGATCGTGTAGTCGGCGATCACGTTGCCGCAGACGTTGGTGTAGAACAGCAGCGGGTTCGAGATGCGCACGCTGTACTCGCCGAAGCAGCGGATCG
>CAMVJF010000099.1 GCA_947167725.1 uncultured Clostridia bacterium
CCAGGAGCGCGCCATCATCGACGAGGCCTACGCCGGGGACATCATCGGCGTATTCGATCCCGGTATCTTTTCCATCGGGGACACCATCTGCGAGAAGAATATGAACGTCCGCTTTGAGGGCATCCCCACCTTCGCGCCGGAACATTTTGCCGGCGTGGAGAGACTTGACACCATGAAGCGCAAGCAGTTTGAAAAGGGGATCATGCAGATCGCCCAGGAAGGTGCGATCCAGATCTTCCATGAGCCCTATACCGGCGTTGAGGAAGTGATCGTCGGCGTCGTCGGCGTGCTGCAGTTCGAGGTCCTCGAATATCGTCTGAAGACGGAATACGGCGTGGATATCCGCCGCCGCGCGATGCCTTATGAGGTCGTTCGCTGGGTCGAGAACGAAAACATCGACATTGCGTCGCTCAACCTCACGAGCGACACCAAGTGGGTACAGGATTTCAAGGGCAACAACCTGCTGCTGTTCACTTCCGATTGGTGTGTAAACTGGGCGCTGCAAAAAAACGAGGGCCTGGCGCTGAGGGAATTCAATCGTGAATAAGGAGTGAGAATCATGGCTGAAAAGATCATTATTGAGGTGTTCAAGGAAAAAAAGGCCGAGGACTTTACCACAGCGCTCTCCGCTTCCGACTGCCGTGCGAACGCCGGTTGTGCCGCGGCATATACAGCCGCGATGGCTGCCGCGCTGACAAAGCGCGCCGCGTCGATTTGCGCTGAACGGGAAGGGGGCAGCGAACGCCTGGAGTATCTGGTAAAGAACAGCGAGATCCTTCGCTCCTATATGGTCCATCTGATCGATGAGGACGTGAAATCGAAACGTCCCTATCAGCGCGCGCGGAAGGAGGGCAATCCGGACAAGATCGAGGCCTGTCTCCAGACAGCCGGCTGCATCGACGCCGAGATCATCAACATGATGAAGCCCTGTCTCGAATTCCTCGAGGAACTGAGCACGATTTGCCCCGCGGAGCAGAAGCATCTGATCGTCGAGGCGGCGGAACTGGCGATGTGTGCCTGCCGCGTAGCGCAGAGCGTGGTCCTGTTTTATGCGGATCAGAGCAGCGACGAGACATATCGCTTCGTGACGCACAGAGAGAACGAGATCTTTCTCGCAGAACGCGAAAAGCTTTATGAGAGCATTTGCGCAAAGCAATAAGAATTCATAAACAGAGAGGCAAAGGCCTCTCTGTTGTCTTGTAAATACGAAAGTTTTCCTGTATAATAATAAATCATGCATATAGGGGGATTGACGATGAACGAAAAGATCATGCGCCTCCGCGAGATCATTCGCGAGAGCGACAACATCGTTTTCTTCGGCGGGGCCGGCGTCAGCACGGAGAGCGGTATCCCGGATTTCCGCAGTGTAGACGGCCTTTATCATCAGGAATGGAAGTATCCGCCGGAGACGATCCTGAGCCACAGCTTTTTCACACGTTATCCCGAGGAATACTACCGTTTCCACCGCGCAAAGCTCGTTGTTGAGAATGTCAAACCGAACCGCGCCCATCTGCGTTTGGCCGAGCTCGAGCGTGAAGGGAAGCTTAAGGCGGTCATCACCCAGAATATCGACGGGCTCCATCAAGCGGCGGGAAGCAAAAAGGTTCTTGAACTGCACGGCAGTATCCTGCGCGCATACTGCTCAAAATGCCGAAAGCCTTATCCTGCCGATCTCATTAATTTCGGGAGCGGGGTTCCCCGCTGCGGCTGCGGCGGCGTGATCCGGCCGGATATTGTGTTGTATGAAGAATCTCTTGATCAGGATATACTCTATCAGGCAACCTCGTATATCAGAAACGCGGATGTGCTGATCGTGGGTGGAACTTCTCTGAAGGTTTATCCCGCCGCTGGCCTGATCAACTATTACCGGGGGAATAAGCTTGTGCTTATCAACCGGAGTGAAACGCCCTACGACAGCTATGCCGATCTTGTGATACACGAGAAGATCGGGGAGGTATTTGACCAGGTATGAAACGTTCTGTCGTTCTCGGCACGGAGATCGACGCGGTCTCCTTTGACGAGGCGATAGATCTTGCACTTGAGGAAATGACGCGGCGGCGCGGCGCTTATGTTGTGACGCCTAACACGGAAATGCTGCTCAGAGCGCGGAAGGATGACGCTCTGCGCGAGGCCCTTCACAACGCTGCGCTTGCCCTGCCGGACGGCGTCGGCGTTCAGCTGGCAGCGCATATTCTCGGAATTCCGCTCGGCGAACGGATTGCCGGCGTGGATTTCGCGCATTGTCTGCTTGCACGAATGAGCCGCGAAGGAAAGAGTGTTTTTCTTCTCGGCGCGGAAGAGGGCGTTGCGCAACTGGCTTCGGATCAGCTTTTGAACGAATTCCCGTCGCTTGAGATCAAAGGCTTGCACAGCGGCTATTTTGACGAGGTCGAGGAAAAGAATATCCGTATTCAAATCAACACCGCGGCGCCGGATCTTTTGATCGTTTGTCTCGGCTCGCCGAGACAGGAAATCTGGATGAACAGAAACAGTACGTCGCTTAACGTTGGCATTATGGCTGGACTTGGCGGCACGCTGGATATTTTTGCGCGGCGTCTGCCGCGCGCTCCGCGCTGGATGCGCAGCGCGGGACTGGAGTGGCTTTTCCGGCTTGTAAAGGAACCCCGGCGTATCGTCAGGATGATCAGATTGCCGCATATTATTACGATGGCGCTCCAGGAAAGGATCGGAGGAAGAAAGAGATATGGACAAGGGTAAGCTCATTGTTCTCGAGGGGATCGACGGCAGCGGCAAGTCCGCGCAGTACCGCCGCCTCTGCGAGAAGCTGCGCAGAGACGGCATTGAATATCATCATATCGTGTTCCCCAGATACGATAAGGACAGCAGCGCCTTGATCCGCATGTACCTCTCCGGCGCTTTCGGCGGAAAGCCGAGCGATGTAAACGCGTATACCGCCTCGACATTCTTTGCTGTAGACCGGTTTGCCGCTTTCAAGCAGGATTGGGGGCAGAAGTATCTCAACGGAGAATTCATCCTCTCCGACCGATATACGAGCTCGAACGCCGTGCATCAGGGTAGCAAGCTGCCGGACGACGAACTGCCGGATTTCTTTGCCTGGCTGTCCGATCTGGAACATACGAAGATGGGTCTTCCAAAGCCGGATCTTGTGATCTATCTAGACGTGAGCATCGAGCTGTCCCTTGCCCGCATGCGCCGCAGACAGCAAAAGACCAACACACAGGCGGATATCCATGAAAAGGATATCGAGTATCTTCGCCGCTGTCTTCACACAGCCGATAAGGCCGCGGATTTCTTTCGCTGGCACAGAGTACCGTATCTGAAGGACGGCGAGGAACGGAACATAGACGAGAAAAACGAGGAGATCTATCAGCTGATCCTCTCAGAACTCCAAAAATAAAAAGGGCCCCCGATCGGGAGCCCCGGACTTTCAGCAGCCGCAGCCGCAGCCGTTGTTGTTGTCGCAGCCACAGCCGCAGCCGTTGCCGTTCCAGCCGAAGAGGATGATCAGAATGATGATCAGCCAAAGATAGCTGTTATTGCAGTTGTTGCAGAACATAGATTATCCTTTCCCCACACTACCGTCTTTTCATTGCCCGATGCCTTGTGTGGCAGACAGCGGTATCAGGCGGCATTTCCGACCGCTCGCGCTATCATATGCCGGGGAAGGATTAGGTGACACATTACCGCAAGGAGGGTCAATATGCCCGACGAACTGGAGAAGATCAACGAGATATTCCGTCTTCACGAAGAGGTCGAAAAGACGGCGTCTCAGAAAAAGATAGAGGAGAGCGATCTCAAGGGCGCGCTCCAGGGAAAAGCTGCGGTCTCTGACCGCATCCGCAGTTTCGTGAACGGTCCCGACGACGACGAGGCTGACGAAGAGATTTCGGAGGACGAGCTAACCGAAAGAGATTACCGCCCGGTGAGGCGCGGCAGAGAGTACCATTCCGGCTGCCTCGGCGGCGTGATGTATTTCGTTTTTATTCTCTGTATCAGCATTATCCTTGCCTGCGTCGCCTGGATGTCGGCCGCGGACGCGCTGGCCCTCAACAAAGAGCTTTTCACTGCCGAGGTCACGCTGCCGACGGATATCTTCACTTCAAAAACGGTGGAGACGTTCGACGATAAAGGGAATGTGACCGGGACAAAACGCGTCTCAAGCGCAGATATCGACTATGTCGCGGAGGAGTTGAAATCCGCGGGACTGATCCAGTACAAATGGCTCTTCAAGCTTTTCTGCAAGGTTTCAAAGGCGGACACCAAGCTCGATCCGGGAGAATATGAACTGAAATCATCCTACGATTATCGTGCGCTTGTCGGAAAGATGCAGAAGAACTCCGGCGCCGCCGCGACTGTCATGGTGACGATCCCGGAGGGCTTTACGATGAGCCAGATCTTTTACCGCCTCGAGGAAAACGGCGTTTGCAGCTATGACGATCTCATGGAAGCCGCCGCGAATGAAAACTTCGATTACTTTTTCCTTGAAGGAACCGAAAGCGGTGATCCTCTGCGGCTCGAAGGCTTCCTGTTCCCGGATACCTATGAGTTCTATAAGAGTATGAGCGCGGCCAGCGCGATCAATAAGTTCCTGCAGAATTTCTACGGAAAGATTAGCGCCGATATGGAAAAACAGCTCAGCGATAAGGGCATGAGCCTGCGCGACGTCCTGAAGATCGCGTCGCTGATCGAACGCGAGGCTGCGAATGACGAAGAGCGGCCTTTGATTGCATCCGTTATTTATAACCGTCTACGCACGGGGTGGTCGCTCGGTCTTGAGTCGTCGATCCTGTATGTTCATCAGGATCACGAGGGCGCTCCGACCGCTGAAATGCTAAAAGAAGATTCTCCCTATAACCTGATGGAGAAGACCGGACTGCCGCCGACTCCGATCAGCAACCCAGGCATCAGTTCGATCAATGCTGCGCTTGTCCCGGATACGACGAATTATTTCTTCTTTACGCTCGATACAGCCACAGGGACGCACAGGTTCTTTGAAACGCTCGACCAGTTCAACGCCTTCGTGGCGACGCAGGATTATGGCGGATAAGCCGGAACTGCTTGCTCCCGCCGGGGATCTCGAGAGAGTTGCCATGGCCTTGCACTATGGCGCCGATGCGGTCTATCTTGCCGGACGTGAATTCGGCATGCGTTCCTCTGCCGTCGCTTTCAATGACGATGATCTGCGGCGTGCCGTGGAGCTTGCTCATGATCAGAGCGCAAGGCTGTATGTCACGTGCAACACTCTGCCGCGCGAGACAGAGCTTGCACGGCTCCCGGATTATCTTGGCTATTTGCAGGAATCGGGCGTCGACGCGCTGATCGTCGCGGATCTCGGCGTGATGAAAATGGCAAAACGCTATGCGCCGCGTCTGGGGCTGCATGTCAGCACGCAGCTTGGCGTTATCAACAGTGAGACAGCGCGCGTTCTCGGGGATATGGGAGCCGATACGGTTGTGCTTGCCCGCGAAACGCCGCTGGATGATATCCGTCGTATCCGCGCGGCGCTGCCTGAGCGGGTGAAGCTTGAAGCGTTCGTTCACGGCGCCATGTGCGTTTCCTTCTCGGGTCGGTGTCTGCTTTCCAATTATATGACCGGACGCGACGCCAATCGAGGACAATGCGCGCAGCCCTGCCGCTGGAAGTATCATCTTGTCGAGGAGAAACGGCCGGGAGAATACTTTGAGATCACCGAGGACGGCGGGACCTATATACTCAACTCGCGCGACATGCGCATGATCGAACACATCCCGGAATTGATCGACGCGGGTATTTCGAGCATGAAAATCGAGGGAAGGATGAAATCCGCCTATTATACCGCGGTCGTGACCAACGCATACCGCCACGCGATCGACGCCGCAATGCAGGGAGAGAAGCTCGATCCCATCTGGATCGAGGAGACGGAGAAGGTCAGCCACAGACCGTATTCCACCGGCTTCTACTTTGGCGATCCTCTTCAGCACTACGGAGAATCGAGCTATGCCTCGACCTTCGATATCGCGGCGGTCGTGGAGAGCTGCGACGGCGAGGGAAACGCTGTCGTGTCGCTCCGCAACAAATTCTGTGCGGGCGAAGAGCTTGAGCTGATGACGCGGGATCATATGCCGCTTCGTTTCACGGTCGGCTCGATCAAAAGCGCCGAGGGAGAGGGTATTGACGTCGCGCGCACGGCGATGATGGAGCTGCACCTGCGCCTGCCTTGCCGCGCAGAACGCTTTTCTATTCTGAGAAAAGCGAGAAAGGCTTGACAAATCAAAGCATTGTGATACAATCGTTGATGTTTTAATGGCTGTGACGAAACGAGCCGAATGCTTCGCAGCGCAGAGAGGGACCGGAAGGTGAAAGGTCCTGTGCGTCATTCCGGCAGCCACTTCCGAGCCAGCCCCGGAAACGGGACCGCATGCCAGCGTTACGGGCGACAACAAGGCCGCTTTCGAGCGGCAAATCAGGGTGGCACAGCGAGTTGACCTTCGCCCCTGCGTGCAGGGGCGGAGGTATCTTTTTTGTTCCGCACCATCAGTTACTGTCAGGGAGGTCAATCATGGAAAAATACGGACTGAACCAATTGAGAGAGATGTTCCTCAGTTTCTTTGAAACGAAGGGACACCTCCGGCTGCCGAGCTTCTCGCTGATTCCGCAGAACGAC
>CAMVJF010000100.1 GCA_947167725.1 uncultured Clostridia bacterium
AGAACAAGGGAGAAGACCACCGCCGTGAAGATCCCCGCGGCGATGCGCATGAGCAGCGTCATGAAGGCGGCCGCGTAGGAATAGGAGTAGATCCAGCTGTCGAGATAAAGCAGCAGCGTGTTGAGCGCCGTCACCGCGAGCGCGGAGAGAACCGTGATAAAAATCGTCTGGCGCAGCGTCATCGAAAAGCCGTGCTTTTTCGCATACAGCCCGACGAGCAGGCCGCGCAGACCGGCCGGAAGGATCCACAGCAGCGTCGTGACGGTGAAGCCGTAGGTGATCATCTGATTGATAAAGCTGCCGACAAGACCGATCGCGAGGCCGTCAAGCGGCCCGAGCAGGGCGGCACCGACAAGGATCGGCAGAGAATCGAGCGTGATTTTCATGCCGGGCAGATTGATCGAAAACAGGCTCAGCACGACGAACATCGCCGCAAGCATCGCGTCGAGCGCGATGCGCCGGGTCTTGGATAGCTTCATGGTCGGCCCCTTTCTCAAAAATGCAGTTTCTCTGCGACGGAAGCGCAGACTTCGTCGGCGCGGGCGGCGTACTCCTTCCACATCTTCTCGGCGCGTTCGTTGAACTCTTCCGCCGTGCCTCGCTCGCGCATGAGGGCGGTGTTGACCTTCACGTTGAGCAGCGCGCCCCGCAGGGCGCCGCGTCCCAGCGCCGCGCCGGTCGCGGCGTCCGAGAGCACGAGCCGGCTGCCAACGTCGGCGAAGCCCTCGCAGAGCTCAATGACCTCGCAGCAGAGCTCGGCGATGCGCAGCGGCGCGGCGGCGGCTGTGCGCAGGCATTCCTCCAGCGTTTCGGCACGGCCCGGCGCGTCCTTCGGCAGGGCGTAGGCTTTCGCGAGCGGGGCGAAAGCCGCCTCGTCGCCGTCGATCATATCGAGCAGCTCATGCCGAGCGGCCGATGCGCGCCCGCGCAGCGCGAGGAGGCGTTCCTCGCTCGCGGCGTATTGCTTTTTCCCGATCGTGAGATTGGCGACCATTTCACCGAGCGCCGCGGCCAGCGCGCCGCAGAGCGCGGAGGCGCCGCCGCCGCCCGGCGCGGGGGCGGAGGAGGCGAGAGCTTCGCCGAACTCCCGAAGGCTTTGTTCTGCGTATGACATGCGCACACGCTCCTTTCAGTACAATCCGAGCTGATATCGTACGGCTCCCGCGAGATAGACCGAGCCGAAGGCGCAGACCATCCCGTCCGCGCCCGCGCGCTCCTTTGCCGTGAACACGGCTTCGGAGACGTCCGGACAGACGGTGATTGTCTTTCCAAAGCCCCGCAGCACGGCGGCCAGCTCCTCCGCGCTCAGCGCGCGCTCGCCCGGCGGCGCGGTGCAGACGTATTCGTCCGCCGCAGCGTCGAGGATCGCGGCCATCGCGGCGGCGTCCTTGTCGCGCAGCACGCCCAGCAGCAGCACCCGATGCGTGTCGGGGAAATACTGCAGAAGGCTGTCGCGCACCGCCTCGGCGCACTGGGGGTTGTGCCCGCCGTCGACGATGAAGGCGGGCTCGTCGCAGCACAGCTCGAAGCGGCCGGGCCAGACGGCGGCGTAGAGTCCGTGCTCCAGCGCGTCCTGATCGATGCTCCATCCCCGCTCACGCAGACGCTCCGCGGCCTCGATGGCCACCGCGGCGTTGCGGCGCTGATGCGCACCGAGCAGGGAGAGCGCGTACTGCCTTCCCCGGTAGGAGAAGACCTGGCCCTGGAGGCTGTCGAATTCCGAGACGATCCCGGAAAAGTCCGGGATCGTCAGGGGGCAGGAGAGCTCGCCGCAGCGGGCGCGGAACACGTCCATCACGCTGGGCGCCTGGTCGTAGACCACACAGGGCACGCCGGGTTTGATGATCCCCGCCTTTTCGGCGGCGATCTTCTCCGGCGTGTCGCCGAGGACGCGGGTGTGATCAAGGCCGATGTTCATGATGACGCTGCACTCCGGCGCGTCGATCGCATTCGTGGCGTCAAAGCGGCCGCCCAGCCCGGTCTCCAGCACGACGATCTCGGCCTTCTCCTGCAAAAACCAGAGGAGGGCGACGGCCGTCATCAGCTCGAATTCCGTGGGATGCTCTTCCATCTTTTCGGCCTTGCCGCGCACGGCATCGACGCAGCGCACGAGAGAGGCGTCGTCGATGCGCTCACCGTTGATCTGCATGCGCTCGGGAAAGCGGAAGAGATAGGGGGAGGTGTACAGCCCTGTGCGGTACCCGGCGGCGCGCAGCACCGAAGCGAGCATCGCGGCGCAGCTGCCCTTGCCGTTGGTACCGGCGATGTGGACGAATTTCAGCTTCTTTTGGGGATCGCCGAGCTGCGATAGCAGCGTGCGGATGCGGCGCAGAGAGGGCTCGGCGCCGAACCATTGCGCTCCGTCCAGATAGGCGAGAGCTTCTTTATAATCCATCCTCAGCCCTCCGTCTGCGCCTCGGCCGCCTCGACGACGTGCAGCGCGAGGACGGTGGAGGTGACGGCGCCGATCCCGCCGGGAACGGCGCTGATGCAATCAACGATCTGTTCCGCCGCGTCGTGGTCCACGTCGCCGCACAGGCGTTGACGCTGCTCGTCATAGGTCAACCCGATGTCGATCACGACCTGCCCGGGACGCATTGCCCCGGCGGTTACGGTGTCGATATGCCCCGTCGCGGTGACAAGGATATCCGCCTCACGGCAGAGCGCGGGGAGGTCCTGCGTCCGCGTATGACAGACGGTGACGGTCGCGTGCTCGCGCAGCAGCAGCATCGCGGCGGGGCGTCCGGTGACGAGACTGCGTCCGACGACGACGGCGCGCTTTCCGCAGACCGGAATATCGTAATAGTGCAGCATTTCGGTGACGGCCTGTGCCGTGCAGGGGAAAAAGCCGTGCTCCATGCCCGCGTAGACGGCCGCCATGGAGCGCGAGGAGATGCCGTCCACGTCCTTGAATGGCGTGATGGCGTCGCACACGGCGCGCGCGTCCATCGTCTCCGGCAGGGGACGGAAGAGCAGAATGCCGTGAACGGTCCCGTCGCGGTTGAAGTCCTCGATGGCCGCGATCAGCTCCTCCTGGGAAGTGTCCTCATCCAAAACGCGGCTGCGCAGTTCGATCCCCAGGGCCTCGCAGCGCCTGCGCGCGCTGCGCTCATAGCTCAGATCGCCCGGCCTGTTCCCGACGCGGAGCATGCCGAGACAGGGCGTGACACCGCGATCGCGCAGACGCGCGATCCGCCCGGTCAGCTTTTCGCTTATGGCCTCCGCCACGGGAGCGCCTTTCAAGATCACAGCAGCCATGTCCTTCACCTTCCGATCTCCCGCACAGGGGGCGGGAGCTTCACTTTCCCTCGGCAGCGGCCGGGGAGATGGATTTATCAATTCAGTATAGCATAGTTGCAGGGGGAAAGCAAAGAATTCTTCATGCTCTCTTATGTTGATTTTTCCCCGCTCTGCGGTATAATGGAGGCCGCTGATGCCGAAAGGAGAATCATACCATGAAACACAACAGGAGAATCCTTTTTCTTTTGCTCATTCCCGCGCTCGCGATTTCGCTCTGCGCCTGCTCCGGGGCTCCCGCCGCCTCCGTCACGGCCCCCGCGGCGGACGCGCCCGAGGCCTCCGATACGGCGGCCTTCGACGCGGCTGTCCGGGCGGTAGAGGAGGAGTTTGTCACAGTGATCAACGAGGGGTTGGATGCTTTCGACGAGGACGCCCACCCCGAGCTGCCCTTCTATACGGCGGTTTTGACCCGCTATGAAGAGAACAGCTACTATGCCGCGCGACACGACTTCGACGGCAACGGCACCGACGAGCTGCTCATCGGCGTCGGCGACGCTCAGACCGTGACTCCCATCGCCGTTTTCGCCTTTGACGGCGCGGCCATGCGCTATCTCTGCAAGGAAGCGCCTCTGGGGGAGCGCAGCCATCTGGGCTATCGGGACGGTTTGCTCATCGTTCGCGGCTCCGACGGCGCGGCCAGCGGCTCGCTGACCTTTTACCGCATCGCGCCGGACGGCTGGAGTACGGATATCGTCGATATCGTCGATTATGAATTCAGCGGAGAGACCCAGGTGAGCTTTACCTCCCGCATGAAGAAAACCGACACGGAAGAATTGGCGGGCGCCTGCCTGGCTGACGGCATCCGTTTTGACCTGGCGCTCGACTGGGTCCGCTTCTATCCCGCCGATCCCGCCTGAGCGCAGACCGCGGCAAAAAAACTGACAGGGCTTTTGACCCTGTCAGTTTTTTGTTCTTTCTTGCGGCAAAACATACTCAGAGCTCCGCGATGACCTCGCACTCCAGAAGCACGTCCTTCGGAAGGCGCGCGACCTCGACACAGGAGCGGGCCGGGAAGGGGGCGGTGAAATGCCGGGCGTAGATCTCGTTGATCCTGCCGAAGTCGTCCATGTTCTTGATGAAGACCGTGGTCTTGACGGTCCTGGAGATATCGCTCCCGGCGGCTTTCAGCAGCGCGGCGATGTTGGAAAACACCTGTTCGGCCTGCGCCTCGAGCCCTTCGGCGATGGCGCCGGTCTCGGGGATGATGGGGATCTGCCCGGAGGCAAAGACGAAACCGCCGGCGATCTGCGCCTGCGAATAGGGGCCGATCGCGGCCGGAGCCTTATCGGTGGAAACTGCTTTCATGTTTTATCCTCCTTCACTACGGTATATCCTTTTGCCCGCAGAGAGTCGATCACAGCGTCGCCGTGCGCGGCGCCGCCGACCTCCAGCGAGACGTGGACGTTGGTTTCATTGGGGTTGAGCCCCTCGCTGAGCTTGTCGTGCTCGAGCTGCAGGATGTTCGCGCCCGCGCCGGAGATCACGCCAAGCATCTGCATCAGACTGCCCGGGCGGTCGACGAGCGTGACGACGAACTTGATACGGCGGTGCCGTGCGACGAGGCCGCGCTCGATGATGCTTTGGATAAAGCTCACATCGATGTTGCCGCCGGAGAGCAGACATACCACGCGCTTTCCCTTGACATCCAGCTTGCCGTTGAGAACGGCGGCAAGCGGCGTGGCGCCGGCGGGCTCGACGACCTGCTTGCAGCGCTCAAGCAGCAGCAGGATCGCGTCCGCGATCTCGGTGTCGGACACGGTCACCACACCGTCGGCATAGCGGTTGATCAGCTCGACGGTGAGATCGCCCGGCGCCTTGACGGCGATACCGTCGGCGATCGTAGAAGCGCTCTGCGTCGTGACGAGCTTTTTCTCCCGGAAGCTCCGGGCGATCGCGTCGGCTCCCTCGGCCTGCACGCCAAAAACCTTGACGCGCGGGTTGATTTGCTTGACGGCAGCGGCGACTCCCGCGAGAAGACCGCCGCCGCCGGCGGGGACGACGATCATATCCACGGAGGGAAGATCACCCAGGATCTCCATGCCGAGCGTGCCCTGACCGGCGATGACCTCGGGGTCGTTGTAGGGATGGAGGAAAACGGCGCCTTCCTCCCTGCAGATCTCACAGGCACGGGCATAGGCATCGTCGTAGCACTCGCCCGCGAGCACGACCTTCGCGCCGTAGCCCTCGGTCGCGCGCACCTTGGCGATCGGCGCGGTCTTGGGCATGACGATCGTGGCGGGAATGCCGAGACCGCGCGCCGCGCAGGCCACGCCCTGCGCGTGGTTGCCGGCCGATGAGGCGACCACGGCGCTGGCCTCGCCGCGTGACGCGAGCGCGGCGATCTTGTTGCTCGCGCCGCGGATCTTGAACGAGCCCGTCTTCTGACGGTTCTCGCATTTCAGATAAATGCGTCCTCCGGTCATGTCGGAGAAGGTGGAGGAAAGATCCAGCTCGGTATGGTGCAGAGTGCCGCGCAGCCGCTCGGCCGCAAGCTCAAAGTCTTTCAGTTCCAGATCCATGCAGATGCCTCCTGATGCAGTTCTGAAATCATTGTAGTCTTTCGGAAAAGGAAAATCAATCCAAATCACGATCCGAACGCCCCGCCCCGCGGCGTGGGAGCGGATGACGGCTCAACGGCGTTTTTCCGGAATGATTTCGATCCAATAGCCGTCGGGATCCTCGATGAAATAAATGCCCATCGACGGGTTTTCAAAGCAGATGCAGCCGAGTTTTTCATGCAGGGCGTGAGCCTCGTCCATGTCCGGCGCGGTAAAGGCCAGGTGGAATTCCTGCTCGCCGAGATCATAGGGTTCGCTTCGGTCGCGCAGCCATGTGAGCTCAAGTTGGAAATCGCTCCTGCCGTCGCCGAGAAACTTGAGGATGAAGCTGCCGTCGGCGGCCTTTTTCTCCCGCACGACCTTCAGCCCCAGCGCCTCGTCATAGAACTTCAGCGAACGATCAAGGTCGAGAACGTTGAAATTGAAATGATTGAATGTGAATGCCATGTGCTGATCGCCTCCTTGCGTTGAGTATAACATAAACAGGGGAGAGATCACAAGAGAAGGCTTTCTTTTGTTTCCGCGCGATCATGGAAAAGCAGCACGCCCTCGCAAAACGGATCCGCTTCCTTCTCCCGCTGCCGCGCGAAAGATTTCTTCGCAGGCCCCTGATCGAAGGAGAAGCCGGGGGGCGACAGAGTTTCGAGATTCTCACGGCACAGCACGGCGTCCGCGCCGAGCACGGCGTATCGCGCGTCGTCAGGGAACGCGGACGGCAACGCGAAAAAATTATGTAAACCA
>CAMVJF010000101.1 GCA_947167725.1 uncultured Clostridia bacterium
CCTTGTCATCAATGTCACGCACTCCACATGCCTTGGGACAACAGCGTGAATAAAAACGTCGATATCTGCGCCATTGTCACGACCCTCGACGTCAGGAATATGCCGTTGACCATTTTAAGCGGAGGTTTCAGATTGAGAAAACTGGCTCGGAAAATCGGATTTCACAGCTTGTATACCGCGGGAATTTCCTGATCCTCTTTCCAGAGCTCTTTCTTTTCTTCAAAGCCAAACGACAGATACAGCTTTCTCGCCACCTCATTTTCCGGCTCATAAGACAGCCAGCAGTATTCGGATTTCCCGCTGGGAGAAGTCTTTATAAAGTCCACGGCAAGCTTTAACGCTTCTCTCCCGTAACCGTTGCCCTGATATCTTTTATCGATCATAAAACGCCAAAAATAATAGTAGCCTCTCGGCAGATCGTAATACTGCTCTGCCCACGGAACGTCATAGCCGATCATCAGAAAACCGACGGGCTTTTTCCCGAGATAGATACCAAACGTGTATACGGGTATCGCTTCTTCCGTCAAAGCAAAATAGGCGTCGATCATACTGTCGCGGTTTGACGCGACAAATTCCTTTTGCTCTTTTGAGACCCGAAGCTTCAACACGTCGTCAACCGTGTCCCACGTAAGCTTTTCCAGGCGTATACGGTTCATGCTTCTTTCCTTTCTGTTTTTGTCATCAATACCACCGTCTCGACGTGGCTGGTGCGGGGAAAGAGATCGAAGGCCGCGGCCTCGCGCAGGAAATAGCCGAGCGCGTTGAAAAGGAGAAGGTCGCGCGCGAGGGTCGCGGGATTGCAGGAGACGTAGACAATGCGTTGCGGCATCATGGAGCAGACGGCGCGAACGGCGCTCTCGCTCATGCCCTTGCGCGGAGGATCGACAAGTACGACGTCGGGTCTCAGGCCGCGCGCAGCGAGCGTCTGCGCCGCCTCGGCGGCATCGCCGCAGAGAAACTCAACATTGGCAACGCCGTTTGCCGCGGCGTTCTGCTTCGCATTCTCAACGGCCTCGCTCACGATCTCCGCGCCGATCACGCGCTCGAACTGCCGTGCGAGGCGCAGACTGATCGTGCCGGCGCCGCAGTACAGATCAAAGGCGAGGGCGCCGTCTCCGGCATAAAGCGCGGCGCGCTCGTAGAGGCGCTCGGCCTGGGGCGGATTGATCTGGAAAAAGGCCTGGGGAGAGATGGAAAAGCGCGAGAGACAGAGCTCGTCCACGATCTCGGCACGGCCCCAAAGCGTATAGAAATCGCCGGTGAGGACCGTGTTGCCGCGGGTTTTGTTGACGTTCAGCAAGATCCCGCTTGCGTCGGGGCAGGCGCGGCGGAGGGCCTCGACAAGGGCGGGAGTCTTGTCTCCGAAGCCTTTTGCGGAGACGACGCAGACGACCGCGTCGGAGGTCTTGACGGCACTGCGGCAGTATACATGACGCACTGTGCCGCGTCCGGTCTTTTCGTCGTAGGCTTCGATCCCATGATCGCGCAGAAAAGCGACGACGGCCCCGGCGGCGCGTTCGGCCAGCTCGTTCTGGATCAGGCAGCGATCGACGGCAATCAGCTCATGCGTACGCTCGCGGAAAAAGCCGCAGCAGGGCGCGCCGTTCTGCTCCGCGACGGAAAAAATTCCTTTGTTTCGATAACGCTCTGTTCGCTCGCTGCCGATGATCTCAGAGGCGATCGTCTCCTGCCTGCCGATGCGGCGCAGCGCATCGTTGACGCGCGAGAGCTTGAAGCGAAGCTCTTCGTCATAGCTCATGTGCCGACAGTCGCAGCCGCCGCATTTTCCGAAATACGGACATTCGCTGTCACGGCGCTCCGGGGAGGGCTCGAGCAATTCTTCTCCGCGGGCATAGACCGCCGACGAGCTGACCTTCACGATGCGGATGCGCCAAAGCTCGCCGGAGAGCGCGCGCGGCACGAAGACCGCGCGGCCGCCGATCCGGCATACGCCGTCGGCTTCGCTGGTATAGCCCTCGATGCGGGCGGTGAATATCCGGTTTTTCATTAATTCATCCATGTATTGTATTTTAACATCGTTTGCAAAATAAAACAATCACGGGATGAGGATCGAGGAATAAAAAGATAAAAGGAGTCAAATACTAACACGGCAAAGGGAGGATTGAAAATGAAAAAGAAAAAAAGCTGCCTTACGGCGCTGCTTCTTTCGCTTACTGTTCTCTCCGGCTGTGGGATGGCGGAGGACGGCTATATCGAGGATCGCCCCGCGCAGACGCGCGCGCCGATGGAAAGCCCTTATCTCTCTCCGTCGCCGCTTCCGACCGACACGCCTCTCGATGAAGAGACAGCGGACAAAGATACGGACAGGGAAACCGCGGACGTAACGCCGTCTCCGGATGACGAGCAGAACGAAACAGCAGACAAATAAGAAGATCGGGCCGATATGGCCCGATCTTCCTGCTGTTATCTATTGAATTCTTCTCCCCGTTGGTTTATGATGCAGAAAAAGACCCAAAGGGGGATGCGATATGAGTTATATTCCTACGCCCGAGCAGGCCGAAGAGCTTCTTAAGCGCTTCAATAAAGAGCCCTTCCATATTCAGCACGCTGAGACAGTCTCAAAAGTCATGGGAGAGCTCGCCAGACGCTATGACAGCGAAAACGTGGATTTCTGGTGCACGGTCGGCATGCTTCACGACATCGATTTTGAACTCTATCCCGAACAGCATTGCGTCAAAGCGGACGAGATGCTGCGCGAACTCGATATCGACGAGGACGTCATCCACGCCGTCGTCAGCCACGGCTACGGGATCTGCGCCGACGTCGAGCCGACGAAGTACATGGAAAAGGTGCTCTTCGCCACGGATGAGCTGACCGGCCTGATCGGCGCCGCGGCGCTCATGCGTCCGACCGGTCTTTCGGATATGGAGCCGAAGTCCGTGATCAAGAAGTTCAAGGATAAGAAGTTCGCGGCGGGCTGCTCGCGCGACGTGATCCGGCGCGGCGCGGAAATGCTCGGCATGGAGCTCTCCGAGCTGATCGCGCTGACGATCGACGCGATGCGTGCCTGATGCTGAAGCTCTATCTGACGACGCTCCCGAAGGAGGAGCGAAGCATTCCGGAGGAGCTTCTCTCACAATACCGGCGCGGGAAGCTCTCGCGGCAGAGCAACGCGCTGCTTCACAGGCGCTCGCTCACATCCGAGCTGCTGCTGCGTCATGCGCTTCGAGAACAGGGCTGCGACGTTTCCGGGCCGCTTTTGATCGGAACAGGGGAGCACGGCAAGCCTTTTCTGATCGGCGGCAGGTATTGTTTTAATCTCTCGGATTCCGGCGAGTTACTGCTGTGCGCGCTGTCGGACCGCGAGATCGGCGCGGATATTCAGGAGCTCACGTCGTTCAACGAGGCCGTAGTGAGGCGCTTCTTCGCTCCGGACGAGGCGGAATCTGTTTGTTCCGCGGCCGACCGGGACGACGCCTTTACCGCACTCTGGACGAAAAAGGAGAGCTGGTGCAAGGCGCTGGGAGCGGGGCTTTCTCTGCCGCTCTCGTCCTTTTCCGTGTTGAGCGGGGAAATCGCGCCGCGTATTTATTCCGACAAGCTGGGACTGTATCATTTCTCCGTCAGCGCGGCCGACGGCCCGCTGAGGGAAAAGCCCGTGATCGAGATCGTTGAGAACGGCGCGCTTCTGATTTGAGAAGCGCGCCGCCGCTTTACAGGATCCCCGTATCCTTCAGTGTCTCCTTCAGCTTTGACAGATGCTCCTCGCTCATCTCGGTCAACGGAAGCCGCATGAGGCCGCTGTCGAGGCCGCACAGGCGCATGGCGGTCTTGACCGGGATCGGATTCGTCTCGATGAACAAAACCGAAAACAGGCCCGCATATTTGCGGTACAGAGCGGATGCGGCGGGATAGTCGCCCGCAAGGCACAGCGAGCAAAGCTTCGCGAGCGCGCCGGGGATCAGATTGCTTGCGACGGAAATCACGCCGACGGCGCCCATGGCCATCATCGGCACCGTGTTGTCATCGTTCCCGCTCCAGAGCACGAGCTGGTCGCCGCAAAGGGAGATCGTTTTGCCGATGAGGCTGAAGTCGCCCGAGGCCTCCTTGACACCGTTGATGTTCGGGTGCTGAGAGAGGACCTGATAGGTCTCCGCCGCGATGCCGACGCCGGTCCTGCTCGGGACGTTATAGAGGATCATCGGAATGTCGACGCGGTCCGCCACATAGCAAAAATGCTCGATCAGTCCCTTCTGCGTGCTTTTATTGTAATAGGGCGTGACCATCAGCACGCCGTCCGCGCCCGCCGATTTCGCGTTCTCGGCGTTATGCAGCGCGTGCTTCGTATCGTTGCTGCCGATCCCGGCGATGACTTTCATGCGACCGGCCGTATGATTGACGGCCACGCGGACGAGCTCGTCGTGCTCGCCTTGTGTCTGTACGGCGTTCTCGCCGGTCGTGCCGCAGATCACGATCGCGGTGCTTCCGTTTTCGTATTGAAAATCAATGTTCGCCTTCAAGCGCTCATAGTCGATGCCGTTTTCCGTAAACGGGGTGATCAGCGCCGTGCAGGAGCCCTTGAATAACGGAGTTTTACTCATTTTCGTCCTCCCATCGTTTAATATTCCAGGTCATTCTATTCGAGCGCAGGGCGCGCTATGACGGTTTTTGGATTGAAAAAGCGGTAAGCCTTTGATATAATATCGGGGCAAAACAAAACATCGGAGCAATACCGGATATGAAAAAATCGGATTTCTATTATGAGCTTCCTGAGGAACTGATCGCACAGACGCCGCTGAAACAGCGCGACGCCTCGCGCCTTCTCGTGCTCGATAAGGAGAGCGGCGCGATCGAGCACCGCCATTTTTATGAGCTGCCGTGCTATCTGAGGGAAGGCGACTGCCTCGTGATGAACGACTCGCGCGTGCTTCCCGCCCGACTGCTCGGCTCCCGCAGCAGCGGGGGAGCGGTGGAGCTGGTGCTGCTGCGCGATCTGGGAGATGGCAGGTGGGAATGCCTCAGCCGTCCCGGCAGAAAGACGAAGCCGGGGACCGAGCTGTCTTTCGGAGACGGCGAGCTGACCGCGACGGTATGCGAGGTCGCGGAAGGCGGCAACCGCATCGTTCAGTTCCGCTACGAGGGTATTTTTCTCGAAGTTCTCGAGAGGCTCGGAAAGATGCCCCTCCCGCCGTATATCAAGGAAGAGCTTCAGGACGCGGAGCGTTATCAGACCGTCTATTCCCGCGAGCCCGGGAGCGCGGCGGCCCCGACGGCGGGACTGCACTTCACAAAGGAGCTTCTGAAGGAGATAGAGAACAAAGGCGTCAAGCTCTGCTGCGTCACGCTTCACGTCGGGCTCGGCACCTTCCGCCCCGTCAAGGAAGAAGAGATCGAGGACCACGCGATGCACTCCGAATTCTGCATCGTACCCGAGGAGACCGCGCGTATCATCAGCGAGACGAAGAAAAACGGCGGACGCGTGATCGCAGTCGGAACGACTTCGTGCAGGACGATCGAAAGCTTCGCAAAAGAGGACGGAACGCTTGACCCCGCCTCCGGATGGACCAATATCTTTATCTACCCGGGCTACCGTTTTCGCTGCATCGACGCGCTGGTGACAAACTTTCATCTGCCGGAGAGCACGCTGATCATGCTCGTTTCGGCGCTGGCCGGACGGGAAAACATCCTAAAGGCCTATGAGACAGCCGTCGGGGAACGCTATCGCTTTTTTTCCTTCGGCGACGCGATGCTGATTCAATAAAGGAGAGATCTCTTGTATACTCTGCTCAAACAATCCGGTCGAGCCAGACGCGGCGAATTCGTTACGCCGCACGGCCTTGTGCAGACCCCCGTGTTCATGAACGTCGGCACGCTCGGCGCGATCAAGGGCGCGCTCTCCGCGCGGGATCTGCGCGAGATCGGCTGCCAGGTCGAGCTATCCAACACCTATCATCTGCACCTGCGGCCCGGAGACAGGCTGATCCGCGAGCTCGGCGGGCTGCATAAGTTCATGACCTGGGACGGCCCGATTCTGACCGACAGCGGCGGCTTTCAGATCTTTTCGCTCGCTTCGCTCCGGAAGATCAAGGAGGAAGGCGTTTATTTCAATTCGCATGTTGACGGGCGGCATATCTTCATGGGGCCCGAGGAGAGCATGCGCATCCAGTCAAATCTCGGCTCGGATATCGCGATGGCTTTTGACGAGTGCGTCAAGATCCCTTCGCCGCATGATTACGTGGCGCGTTCCTGCGACAGGACCGCGCGCTGGCTCGATCGCTGCAAGAAGGCGCTCGAAGAGTACAACCGCGAAGACGACGCCGTCAATCCCGGTCAGATGCTCTTCGGGATCAATCAGGGCGCCGTGTTCCACGATCTGCGTATCGAGCACATGAAGCGCATCGCGGAGCTCGATCTGCCGGGCTATGCGATCGGAGGGCTTGCCGTCGGAGAGACGCATCGGGAGATGTATGATACGATCGAAGCGCTCGAGGAATACATGCCCAAGGACAGGCCGCGCTATCTGATGGGCGTCGGTACGCCGGGCAATATCATCGAGGGCGTCGCGCGCGGCGTGGATTTCTTCGACTGTGTGATGCCCGCGCGGAACGGCCGTCACGGT